>JAIXOY010000303.1 GCA_027486525.1 Pseudomonadota bacterium | reverse complement strand
CCCCGCGTAGTTCGCGATGGGCGTGTCGATGGTGGCGACACCGGCCGTCTTAGCTCGAACGATCGGTACGGTTTTTTGTCCGCCGGCGATTCGCAGGGCAAGGCCCTCGGCGAGCCGTGCCTCGGAAAAGAGCTCGACGTCGCCGAGCCGAATGGTTTTGTTCGCGAGGTCGCCGCTGCCGAACTTCCGGAACGCGAGAGTCTGGTGCGAGATCCGCGCGCCCATCGACCACGTTTCACTCCAAAGCATCTTCCAGCGGAGTTGAGCGCCGAAGCTCGGTTCACTGCTGAGGTCTGCTTTCTGACCTCCCGTCTTGTCTTTCGAGACGATGTGGTGGAGTCCGTAGATCCCACGCGCGGAAAGCACGGTATAGCTCTGCGCTGCGGGAGGCGTCTTGGTCTTGGGTTCGAGGTTTTGGGCCGTGTCTTCTTTGAAGGTGATGTATTTGATTGGCGCAACATCAAGCGGAGCCGCGTTGGTAACGTCGTCTAAGGTGATGTCTTGCAGCTGCGAAAAATTCGCGGCGAAAGCGACCCACGGAAAAAGGAGGAGTGCGACGAGATACCTCATTCTCCCCCGAGTCGGTTTTTCTTGCGTATCTTCACGAAGTTCCAACCTCGGTCCCATCCAATCATTTGGATGTCTCTTAATAGTTTAACAAATACGAGGGGTTTAACTGGGGTGTAGGCAAGAATGGCACTTCGTTCCTTAGCTGTCGCAGGATAGATCTTGAGCGATTAGGTCGGAAACAACAGGGCCATAGAAAGTCGAGAGAAACCGGTAGTTTAGATGTGTGTTTAAAACAACACATCATCAGCACCCATCCAGGGGCAGACCTGGGCTAGCTTCTAGAGCTATCGCCTGGAGGCCTATGCTCAAAGAGTTTCTCGCGGAAAATGAAAGTGAAATTTTAAAACTCACGGAAGGTAAAACGCTGGAACTTTCCGGTGTGAGGCCTACGTCGGTTCAACTGAAGCAAGGGTTGCCCATTTTCTTCAAGCAGCTCTTGTCAGTGCTCGCCGCCGAAGCTGCCGGCACCGACGAGAAAAATGAGATTGATAAACCCGCCCTGATAAAAGCCGCCAATGAAAGTGACGAGCCCGCCCTCGCGAAGGCCTCACTTCATCCGCAAGACGCCAAGATGGCGGTGGAAGCCGGCATCCAAGGTAAAGAGCTTTTTCGTCTCGGCTACACATTTTCCCACGTCGTGCACGCTTACGGGTCCATGTGCCAGGCGATCACTCAGATTGCGACTGAGAAGAAAGCCACCATCACGCCCGCCGAATTCAACAATCTGAATCGCTGCCTCGACGTGGCGATCGCCGGCGCCGTCACAGAATATCAAAGTGTGCACAACACGCACGAGAAAGGTCTGCAAATCAAGCATCTGGGGTTTCTGGCCCACGAACTCCGGAACTCTCTCAGCATCGTCACCACTTCGTTACAACTCATCCAGCGCGGAACGGTTGGATTCGGCGGCAGCACCGCTGAAGTCTTGAATAACGGTTTAAAAAACATGGCGGAACTGATTGACCGGTCCCTGGCAGAAGTTCGTTTAAGTGTGGATCCAGCTGTGCATCGCGAATCGGTCAACTTGCTGCGCCTCGTGGATCAGATCAGTGTGACGGCCGGGATCGATGCGCGAGCAAGAAAGCAAACCCTGGAGATTAACATCCATCCTGAGTTAGTGGTTGAAGTCGATAAGCAACTCATCTACTCGTCGATCTACAACCTTATCCAAAACGCGCTCAAGTACACCCACGTCGGCGGTACGATTAAGATCAGTGCCGAGACCCTGAATAAAGACATTGTTCTCCAGATCGAAGATGAGTGCGGCGGTTTATCTCATCCGACGGTGGATCTCTTCAAAGCGTTCGAACAGCAAAATGAAAATCGCCAAGGGCTGGGTCTCGGTTTGACCATCGCCCAGCGCGCCGTCGAATTGAATCACGGAACGATCAGCGTCACCAATCTCCCGGGCCACGGTTGTGTGTTTAAAATCACGCTTCCCTCAGTATGAATCCTCGCGTGGTCGCCATCGGGGCTTCGGCCGGCGGTTTGGATGCGTTTCAAAGACTCATTAGAAACCTACCCACAGAAACAGGCATGGCGTTTGTTCTTCTGTCGCATATTCTGCGTGAGTCGCGCAGTTTATTACCCGAAATTTTAGCCCACTCAACCACGATGAATGTCCAGCAAGTGACTGGCGCTACAAAACTCCTGGCCAACGAGATCTACGTCTTACCCCCGGATAAATTCATGGAGATCCGCGAAGGGACACTCCATCTTGTGCCACGACCTGCGCGAGGGGCCAACGACGCCATCGATCACTTTCTCTATTCGCTGGCGGAAGATCGCGCGCAAGGCTCCATCGGCATCGTTCTTTCCGGCGAAGGCAGTGATGGCGCCCGGGGTCTCAAGAATCTAAAAGAACAGAGTGGGGGAACCACCATCGCCCAGCAACCTGCCACCGCCGCGTCCCAGTCCATGCCTATCCACGCCATCGACATTGATCACATCGATTATGTTCTTACCCCTGAAGCGATTGCAAAAAAACTTGCGTCGATGGCCTGGTGTGATGCAAACATGCGAGAGGCGCCACTGAAGGTTTTGTGGATGGAGAATAGAGTCGAATGAAATTCTCCATAAAAAGTTGACGTAACCGCATCCTCTTGACACCATTTTTTCATGAAACAACTTTTAGTCTTCTCACTTTTCCTCACGGCAAGCCTCGTCCACGCAACGGAAGCAACGAAACTTAGAGTGACTGATTTCTTGTCTTGGCCAAGAGCGAGTGCCGCAACCTTTGGATGCTTCCTAGAAAAAGACTTCCAGCACAAAGATAAGAAGTTTAACTGCGATCTTAAGAATTATAAAAACCAGGGCGACCCCCACAAAGAAATTGAAAAATATTATGAAGGCCCCGTCTTTCCCGCAGGGAAAGAAGCGAAGGTCCATGCCGATGTTTCAAGCATTGAGTTGACTTGGGAGCATGGAGATCTTCAGGGCGTTGCTTTGACGTTGAAACGAAAAATGACTGAAGCGGAGGTCAGAAAAATTTTCAAGCTCCCCGCGAAGGAAAGTTATCCGAGATCGAATGTCATGAGCATTAGTATCCAGCAATGTAGCTTGAAAGCGACTTGCATCGTTGTTCAAGGATTTGATCATCAGGGTGCTGGAGACTAGAGAAAGTCCTTCGCCACGAACATTTACCCCAGGTCTACCAATGAGCTTATTGAACTTTATACTTTTTTTAGTAGCCTTCATGGTTACTGGATGTTCTTCCATTTCAACCAGAGTCGATTACCATGCGTCAAAAGCAGACGACGTTCAACCCGTCTGCTCGATCTGGAATCCAACAAGCGGAGCTACTTTAACAAAGGCGTTTGGATCTCAAGTCCTGGTTAAGACTCCGGCGCATCATCGGTGGAATCTCTGGGGACCACTTCTCGTCCCCTTTATCCCGGCGAACTTGCATGAAATTTCGCTCAACCCTCGATTAGAGCTTCAAATCATTCCAACAGAAGGCACAACTTTCTTAATCCCTCTTCAAGAGATCGAGATGCTGTTTGATGGCAAAAAAGTTGTCTTCTCAAGTGCGAGCTATCGATTCAAAGGGCAGGCGAATTCAGAAATTACGTTTGGTTCTCTCGAAGAAGAGAAGTTGCATTCTTCCATTGAAGTGAAGCAGCCGTATGCAATTATCCTAGAAGCATCTAAAACACGATCACCGCCCAAGAAAATCGAAGTGCGCTTCGTCATCCAGAGCGGCAGCGAGAGACAACAGAAAATTCTAAGCTTCAAGAAAGAGAGTGACGTGGACTACAATCCCTTCTTCTTTCCAGGCATGGAAATGGATGCAGTTTGTAAGACGAAATTTCCTGACGGGAAAACGGGTCGTGATTTGTTGTGATTTATAAAAAGCCCAGTGGGTTAGACTGGGCCTAAAAATAATCCCTCAGATTTTATCTGGTGCTACCTTCAAGTGAGTAAGGACGCTTTCAATAACTTCTTTAAACACAGGAGCCGCGTGTCCACCGCCGTGAGCACCCGTCCCATCGGTGTTTGGATTCATAATCCCCACGTACACTTCAATCGCCGGTTTGTTCACCGGAGCGAAGCCAATGAAGCCAGCGTAGTTGGCCACTTTCTTCGTGCCGTACCATTCGATGTTCATGAAGTCGTTCAAGAGAGACGACGCCGTTTTACCTGCGGTCGTATAGCGATCACTCTGGGCTTTCTTACCCGTGCCGTGGAGGACAGCGTTTTGCAGGAGAGTCCGCATCTTGTCCGAGTTATCAGCCGATAGAACTCTTCGCACGCTTTTTGCTTTCCCATCGTGCGAGACCGGTTCCATGAGAGTGCCGCCATTCACCAGCGCTCCGTAGGCCTGAACGATTTCAAGTGCAGAACTTTTGAAACCGAATCCTGAGGTCACTTGCGGAATGAGCTGCGGACCTTTCACTGGTCTTTCACCTGGCCGCGCCTGCGGAAAGTTTTGTGCCGTCCCGCCAGCACCGAAGCCGAACTTATCCAGCATGGTCTCGATGCCAGCTTCGCCCAACTGTTCGCCAATCTTGATCGCGCAGACGTTGCTCGATAATTCGATGGCTTCTGACGTTGTTAGCGATGACCAGCCGTCGGTTTTCCAGTCTCGGTAAACAGTACCATTGTAGTTGTATTTGCCGTTCTCGCAGTTGTGCTTCGTTGTGAGGTCGGTTTTCCCTTCTTCGAAGGCTTCTGCCACCACGAGGGGTTTCGCGATCGAAGCGGTTTCCATCAATTCATTCAAGATCCAGTGGCCTGGGCGCTTCTTCTTCAAATCCATGTTCGCGACGGCGAGGATCCGTCCGGTCGCTGGCTCAGCTACAATGATGAAACCTGCGGTCGCTTTCATGCTCTTAAGAGACCGGGCCAGCACATCGTCCGCGATTTTTTGCACGTCTTTATCAACTTCGACTGTGCCAGCGTTGATGCTGCCTCGCACGAGCTTTTCAGCAGCGATGGCAGCGGTTAAAGATACGACAACCATCACACTTCCAGCAGCGATGGCGATCCAATTTCTTCGGTACGACTTTTCTTCCGTGATCATTTCGATTCTCCTCATAAGAAACTTTTTGAAATAATGGGAGTCCCTGATGATCGCAGCCATGGATGTGGTACCGACATACATTTCGCGATGCTCGAGTGCTGCCTCTGCCACTCTTAAAAGGCAACTGCCGTACTCCTGCGATGAAACCTTCTTCTGGCCGGTCAAAGATTCGTCACAAGAGAACTCTTGGTATTCTGTAATGATGTTTTTCCAAAGGTACATCGCCGGATTAATGAAGAAGAAGCAGCTGAGGAGTTCCATTCCCATGGTCCACCAGGTGTCTCCCTGTCTGTGATGTTGCATTTCGTGTTTGATGGCGAGATCGAGGTCCTTCTTATCTACTAGAAGAGATTCAGGAATCACGATCCACATCCCGCGGTTGAGCCAAACCGAAAAAGGGACGAAGACATCACCTGAAGCGACGATCTTAATTCTGCCATTCTGGCGAAGTGGGGTCGCTGCATACAGGATGCGCTTGACCTTGTTGTAGCTCATAAAGAAGCGGACTAAGAAGTAAGCGCATCCCACCATCCATAGACTCAGCAAAAGAAAGCTGTAGTTCGGTGTAAAGTCGCTCTCCTGAACCGCTGGAATGACTTCGACTGGAGCTTGAGAGATTCCCTTAACGGAGAGCGGAGCCTCCATTCCTTCCGCATAGGCCTGGAAGGTTGCCGACGGAACGCCGCTCATGGATTGAGCTGGTATCGCTTTGAGTATGAAGGGCACCAGCAATGCCGCCAGGAATAGGACTTGAGCGAATCGTAAAATTTTGACGTAGCCCATGCGAACGTTGCAAAGAGCGAGCAATTTTTCTGATGTGGCAAAGAGCACACCCGCAATCGCCAACACCAGGTTCATTTGCAGGAACAAGTTCATGTTGAAAGCCTTGAGTTGAGGACTGCGCGGATGGCCTCGAGATCTTTCTTCGAGAGATGAGAATCGTTCAAGAGACGCATGACCATCATCGAATGGTCGCCCGCGAACAAGTTGTCGGCGAGATGACCGAGGCTTTGCGCTTCGTAGTCATCTTTAGTGATGAGAGCTTCGTAGGTATGGGCCTTATCCGTCTTGAAGCTCTTCAGGTATCCCTTGGTCTCGAGGATCTTCATGATGGTGGCCACGGAGGTGTAGGCGAGCTCTTTTTCCTTGGCGACTTCCGTCTGAACGTCTTTGACCGTGCAGGGACCCAGCACCCACACCGCTGTCATGAGTGGGAGTTCGGCTTCGGTGAGAGGTTTCTCAATTTTGGTTTTCTTTTTCATACCCCGAGTCTACTAACTTATTAGTAGGTGTCTACTATAAAGTTAGTAGGTGTTAGGTTTTTAGTGTGTTTCAAATTTTATAAATCGCTAAATTATCAAAATTCTTAGGATGTGCCTTCGTTTCCACCAGTGGAAACAAGCACAGGTTGATTTGTAAGAATGAGGGCTGGATTACTGGTACTCTACGGCGCCCAGACACCCGAATCCCACTGGGCATTGTCCCAGGATTGGGAGGGTGAGAGGGCAGCGATCATGGCAGGATAGGGTGAGTTGGAGCAGGTCGGATTATCGATGGTGATGTTGAGGCTCGTATCCACACCTTCAAGCTTAACTTCGGATGAATTTCCACAACGAGCAAGACCGCTCCATTGGGCGGGGCCCTCAAAGGTCACCACATAAAAAGTCCAGGTGCCATTGGGGATGGTGACTTCTGGGGAGCTGTTCGAGAATTCAAACTTAAGCGACTCGGCCTTATCCGAAATCGCTTCGAGGTAAAAGCCTCCGGCTGAAGCTTGCTCAGAAGTGATTCCTGCCAGCGAGACAGTAAACTTTGAATTCGTCTTGCCCTGCTTGCTACATCCCGCGAGGAACAGTAGCGCCAGGACTAAGGGCAGAACGGCGCGGCCGGATCCTGCTTGCATAGATAGTCCTTAAGCATACGGTTTTCACGATCGAGTTCTTTAACGGCGTTGATGAGCGGAGCGACGAGGGTCGCATAAGAAACAGATTTCATTCCTCGCGAGTCAGTGCGAACGGCTGAGGGATACATGGCCTCTACTTCTTGCGCGATCACGCCGATTTGCGCGCCTTCACGTTGAGCACGATCTGCATTCTTCCAATCGTAGGAGACACCACGTATCTGGCGCAATTTCGCTAATGCACTTGGAAGCTCACGCACATTCTTTTTGAGACGCACATCTGAGGCAGTGATAAAACTAGTTGCTTGCACATCACCCAAGACGTCCAGCCGATAGGCTGGAGCTATCGTGCCGATGCCGACACTACCGCTTGAAGTAATGCGCATCCGTTCCGAGAGAGTGCTTGATGTCGACGTGTGAAAGACTAAAGCTCCGGCACTGCCAGATTCGGCACGGCCATCGATGGCCCCCAAAGGAAGAGAACTCAATTGGAACTGAAGGGCAGCCCCGTTACCGGACATAGGTGAGTTGGTGTTTCTTAGCAGCGCAAATGGTTGGACACCACTGACAATTTTGTCGATCTGCAATGGCGTGGTTGGTGCAGCGCTGGTGCCAATCCCGACATCTCCGGAGTGCATAACGGTGAACCTCGGTGCGCCGCCGACTTTCAAATCGACGAGTTTCTGAGCGCCAGATCCCTGAGCCACGACGTTCACGTTAGCTCCAAACAGGGAGTAACCGGCACCCGACATTTGATTGAGTGTCGGGCTTAGAAAAATACCGTACTCAACTCCTGCCGTTCCAGTGAGATCACCTATTACTTTTAAGATGGACGAACTCGAAGCGCTCGAATTAATGCCGACGTTGCCGGGAGCTTGTGTGTAGACGCCGCTGGCGTTTTCTAACCATGGCGTAGGAAGATTTGTTAGCTGACTCCCGTCGACTGCGGGCAGTTTTGCTAAGGCATCAAGGCGCACGATTTTGTTCGCGGTGTTACCTACTTCACCTATACCCAAAGCACCCACTTCAGCTGCAGTGGCACCGGCTTTACTTATCTTGGCCCAGCCGATCGCTGCCGAGGCGTTCACATCGTTGTTCATGATGGAGCCGTCAAGTATGGCAGAACTCGTCACAGAACTAGTCCCAAGAGCAGCGCTGGTGATGGCACCAGACGCTAGGGCCAACTCGTTACTACCGTTCACAGTTAAAGTTGATGCGAGACGGAGGTTCAGCAAGGGGGTCGTCGCCGAACCGGTGATGTAGAGTGGGTTGAAAGCTCCCACACTGACCACACGGGCATTAACGCCGCTGACAAGTGCGCTGAAGTTAGCATTCATTTCTGACGAGCTGATGGGATCACCGGATGTGAAAGTGTTGGGCACCGTCACCTGGGCATACGCCGCCGTTGCTACGAATAGCGGGATAACCATCAAATTCTTTCTCATCAGCGCCATCCTTGGAGCAGTTATGTCTGAATTTGATTGTATCGCTCTGTCAGGTAACCCGCAGGAGGGAGGAAGTCTTTGCCGGCGGCTGTGCGGATCTGTTCTCTGAGTCTCTTGCTTTAAACGTCCAACTCAAGAGTCACTAAGGCCCGCTTACGCAGACCCTCATTATCTCTAAAGTGGGGTGGCAGTCGATACCGGAGACAATCACGATCAGACTGCGATCATGTCACAGGGGTGTGTCTTAAAATTCGATTCACTAGCTCGGTCTCGTGGGCGACTTAATTAATGATTTAAAACTCAAAATCTTTTTGTTAGTCGTTTTACATGAAAACTAGAAAATACGATCCGAGTTGGATGATTAAAGCCATCGATGCTGCCTCTCATGCAGATGATGGCCTCACTAATAATCCAGAAATGGTGAAGTTAATCAAAGACACACTTCTCAATTGTCCGGTTGTTAAATCCAAACAAGATGATCATCAATACTGCTACTATAATTTTGTGGATGGTTCTCGTGCGAATCAGCAAGGATCTGAATGGCAGTTTCAGGAATCTATCGATGTCTACGTCGAAGGAGCTGACTTTATTTTCGATTTACTTAAGGACGGTAGAATCGGTGGAGTCGAAATTCAATATTCGTGGCGAAACACGCAAGACTTTAAGAACAGCTAAAATTTAAAAAGTGGGGTAGCCGTCGATCCCGGAGACAATCGTCAGAAAATCACATCTTCACGGCAATGAATGCGAGCACCTTAGGATAGGTTTTTCCTTCTTCAAGATCGGTTTCGAACCCACTCACGCCACCCACCGAGAAAAAGTTGCTTAGCTGATGATTGAGACCCAACGACAGTCCCCAGGATGGAAAATAGTATTTTCGGTTTGTCTGGTTGTACGCCTGACTGAGCTCAATGAATAAAGACGTTTTGGTTTGGTTCAGATGAAAGCGCTGGAAAAGATTAAACGATGCCAGTGATTCGTAGGAGGTTCCGTTGAGCGACATGACGGAACGTGCGCCGAGAGAGAACTTTTCACTCGCACGATAAACTGCCGAAGGACCAACGAGGGGAGATTTGCCGCTTCTCATCGACATGGCGGCCATGTTTATTTCAAAGTTCCATTGGGTCGTCGGCATTTCTTCTTGCGCAAAACTCAGGAGGGGGAAGCAGAGGATGAGAGCGAAGATATGTTTCATGCTTGTCCTAAGTGAGCAAAAAAAAGCCCCGTGGTTTAAACGGGGCTTTCTTAGTAAAAAAGTGGGGTGACCGATGGGGCTCGAACCCACGACAACCAGAATCACAATCTGGCGCTCTACCAACTGAACTACGGCCACCACAAAGAGGCTCTTTTTTATCTCGGCGCCATGCGTTAGGTCAAGATATTTGGCCCCCAACCTCCGCAACAGGATGATAAAATGGGGAGCATGACTCTAAAAATCGCCTTCTCCGACTTCGACGGGACCCTCACTCTAGAGAATCGTGCCCTCACGCGCACCTTTTTCGACATCGTGGACCATCTCACGGACCGCGGCCAAGAACTCGTGGTGGTGTCCGGCCGCTCACTTTCCTGGGGCCATTTCCTGCTCACGCACTTCCCGCAGCTCAATGCGGCCATCATGGAAGGCGGGGGAGTCATTCTCACGCGTAACAAACGCAACGACATCGATGAGCATGTGCTGATTGACCAGGGCGAAGTGCAGGCGTTAGAAAGCGTCACGGAGGAGCTCGTGCGCTTGTTTCCGAAATGTCCGCTCTCGGTGGATTCCTTTGGTAGAAAAACCGATCGCGCCATCGAGTTCGAATTCATGCAGGACGAAGACATCCAGCAAGTGCTGCAGTTTCTGAAGACGCGCAAGGTGCACTACTCGAAATCTAACGTGCATATCAACTTTTGGGTCGGCGATATCTCAAAGTACAACGGCGTGCGCGCCTACCTCGAAAAATTCCGAACCGACGTGCACGAGTCCGAGGCCGTCTTCTTCGGAGATGCGCCCAATGATCAAAGCATGTTCCAGCATTTTGAGAACTGCGTGGGTGTCGCCAACATACGCCATTGCTTGAACCGCTTAGACTACAAACCGAAGACCATCATGACGGGTGCTGAGAACGACGGCCCTTTTGGTGTCTTAAACTATCTACGTGGTATCCAGATTTGAACCAGCGCCGACGATATGCCCTCGCTCTGGTGGCTATTGTATTGGTTACTTTGGTCTATTACTTTTCCCAAACTGCTGTGACTTCAGAAGTAAAACAGGTGCTAGCTCCAGCACTTGTTTCACCATCGCCTCAAGCAGTGCTAACGCATTCCATCGTCGTCGCACCTCGTAGTGTTTCCCACCCACTGCCTGATGAAGCCACGATTACTCAGCTGCGTTCTCGTGCAAAACTCAATCTGTCGACGCTCTACACGGGGCAAGCGTCGTTCTTCGCTGACTACAACCGCTATTCTACTGACCTCGTGTTCATCGGTTGGACTCCGTCGCAGGAGCAGATGGATTTCAAGCTCGGCTTCCTCTCCGAATACAGGCCGGCAAAGCTCGCCGTCGTGAATGGAACCGAGGAGGATCCGAGCCGTCTTGATAGCGACGAATTCTTAGGAGGCGACGATCTTTACCAATACACGAAATCTGCCGAGCCCATCAACCTCTTCGACTACGAAAAGTTTTGTCGCCGAGGATGTACGGCGACGAAGACCTCCTATGAAATTCTTGTGATCCTGCCTTTAGGCGATAGCGGCAAGGTCGATGTCTGGAGCATCAATCAGGACAAAAAATTGCTCCAGCTGTGGGATGGCGTCACTGGGCGGGCCCTGCGGAACTCAGAACTTAAATAGATCGACGTTCAAGCAGATCATCTCCTCGTTCGGAGAGGGCAGCAGGATTTTCTCTTTCTCACTAATCAGCTCAAGGATGAGGCTGCGAATCCTCTCGGCGTCGGCATGGGAAAGTGTCATGACTGAGGAATAGTGTAGATCGAATTCGTTGTCATTTTCCAACGACTGGACGGACTTGCTGCGGTAGTTTTGGTGGTGTGCCTTCACGAGCGGCGAGTCGCTCTTTAGATGCAAGCGCGCCGTTCCGAGGCTGAACTTCTCGCCTTCGTGCTTGATCAAGTTCTTCTCGCTGAGGAACGACAGAACTTTGTTCGTGAACTTCGACGGCAGCCGCAGCTTCTCGGAGATCTTCGCTTCGGATCGGTACTCGTCGATCGAAACGAGCATGTGGATGGCGCTGTAGGCCCAGTGCGAATAGTAGACGGCCTTGTCTACGTCACCGAGTTCCGCCGGAGCGTCTCTGATCTGCTTTTCGATCTTGAGGTTCTCGCGTTGGATCCTGCGTGCTTTCTCCGAAAAGTATTTCTCTAGTTCTTTGCTGCCGGCTTTTTCCTTGAAGAGAAGAGTCATGAGGTAGTCGTGCTCGGTGGGAGCGAGTGAAAACAGCGTCGCGATCTTATGTAGATTTTCTGGGCTGAAGTGAATCTTCGATTTAGAGAGAACCTGGGAGATGTAGCCCGGTTGGCAATTGAGCTCTTGGGCAAGTCTGACCTTAGAACCACGCCCCCAGCGCTCGGCAAGCACCCAGTCAACTAAGTCTCTATAATCATTGAAAGAATAAAGTTGCATAATAAGTAATTACTAACATTTTCGTGAGGAAATTAGCAATAAATGTAAGTTTTTACTTACTAAGTACCACTATATTTTACGTATCGACAGGCACAACGCCTCTAGGGATAACTCTTCAAAGGATGTTTATGCGTAACCTTTCTCTCACCGCTCTCGGGCTGCTCGCCTCAGCGCTAAGCTTCGCCGGCAATGGTTCCAGCGGCGGTGGCCATATTCACGGAGACCAACTCAATCCTTGGTTTCTCTCCAATACGACCGAAGTGACCTATTGCCTCGAGATCAGCAAAGACTTCAGTAGAATTCCTGAACCCAAGCTGCGGGCGCTGGTGGCCGAGGCCTTCGATTACTGGAAGGAAGAGTTCGCGCAGTACCCCACAGATCGCTCCTCGGAAGTTGAGGAAGCCGGCTTCGAGGTGAAGCTCGCGACTCAAAACTTCAAACTCAGCGAAGCATGCACACCAAGCGTCGACATCAGGTTCCAGCTCGGAAGTCTCAGTCCAGAACAGCTGCTCAAAATTCCAAACTACAAGCAGACCATTGGCCTGGCTTCGCGCACGTCTTACGACACGAAATCGCTGCGTGGCTCAGGTTTCATCTACGTGGCCCCCGAGGCGGGCCAGCTGCGTCCTTCGTCGGTCAACATGCATCCAAAGCCCTGGTCAAGCGGAACTCATCAAGCGCTGCGCTACACACTCATCCATGAGATCGGTCATGTGTTTGGTCTGCAAGATGATCACTACAGCTCCTACGATCTGGATATCATGAGCGCGAAATTCGTGGAGGCGATCACGAGCACGCGGAATGTGAACTACCTTTCTCGCAAAAGCCAACCACGGATTCCGTCTGTGTTCGGCTGCAACACGAGCTGGACCGGAGACTCGGGCGTCGTCGAATACGATGTCATCGGTGGAGAGGGGCCCAATGAGTTGGATCGTTTCCTCGGTTTGCTTGAGAAGAAGAAACTTCGCTTTGTTTCACAGAACAAGAAGCTGGAAGTGTTGGACGTAACCACGGGGACAGTCAACGCAACGGTCGATCTCGGGGCGTCGAACGCAGACTTCGATCAGTCCACTGACGCGATCGCGCTCTACCTCACATCGGAGCAGACGGTCTTCGCCCGGTTCCCCCGGCGCTTACTCACGGTCAGCAATGCGATCTTCTTCCGCTCGAACTCCGTCATCAAGAAAGGGCTCACGCTTAAAGTGCACAACGGCAACACGCTTCCGGTCTTCGTCTCCTTCGACCAGGCCTGTGCTCCCACCGTCGGTGGCGTGTTTAAGGGCGAAGTGTTCTTTGACTTGTACTCGGGCTACTAATTGGGGAGAGGGAAGCCGCTGCTTCCCTCTCCCCACTCCTCAAGCCTTTGATTCACGATGCTATCGAGATCTGGAGACGAAAGTCCTAGCTTCTTCTCGATCCAATCTACCAAATCGGGCGAAAGCGGCGCTCGATACAGGCTCAGCTTTTCTACATTCGGATACGGCAGCTTGAGTGCCAGCGCATGCAGCGCCTGCCGAGGAATCTGCATGAGCTCATGGTCTTCTGGTGTGGCTTCTTTATCTTTGAAACGCATAAAAACGCCCGGATCACCGTTATAGAGTTTATCTCCTAATAACGGATAGCCGTGTTCAGCGGCGTGCAAACGAATCTGATGCTGCCGTCCTGATTTCGGAAAGGCTAAAGCCAATGCATAGCCATTTTTCTCTAGCAGCAACTCAAAACTCGTTTCAGCTTCTTTTCCCTCCGGCGAGTTGCACATATGCATCCCCCGAGGGATGCCGGGGCGAGGGCCCAAGGGCTCGTTGGCCGTGAAGGGCATGGGCCGGGCGTTGGGACGCACGTGAGCAATGAAGAAGTAGCACTTGCGAACTTGGTCATTCTCAAACATCTCACTGACGAGGTTCGAGGCGACGGAGTTTTTCCCTAGGAGCAGCAAACCACTGGTCTCCCGATCTAGCCGGTGAATCGAGTGAATGACCTTGTTGTGAATCGTCGCAAAGTAGGTGGTGGCGACATAGAATAGATGTCGTCCCGCCGGGTGGGTCGTCATGAAGGCCGGTTTATGGCAGGCGATGATGCCTTCATCTTCATAAACCACCACGGGTTCTTCTGTGAGCGACAGCGGCTTACCGTGCCATTCTTCGTCTTCGAGCTCCGGAGAGTTATAGGTGGTACTACGTACCACTTCGCCGGCATGAACTTTCACAGAGGACTTGTGGGGTGGCTTGCGGCCGAGGATTTCGACGTCACCGTTTTCAATCTTCTTTTTGAGGAACTCGCGCGAGAGCGTCGGCATGTGCTGCAGTAAAAACGCGTCGAGCCGCAGCCCCTCATCATCGGGGGCCACGGGATACTCGACGACGTACTTGTCGGCGCGAAAGCTCTTTTTAATTTCCCCAGTCATCAGACGGAATCATAGCGCTTCTTCAGAAGATGTTGAAGCAATGTGATGGCTCCGCTGCTGGTATAACCGTACTTCTTGTTCATGCCGGTGAGGATGTTCTCAATCAGCTGACGATTCTCCGGGGTGAGTGAGTTGGACTGCAACCCGCCCTTCATTTCGTCGAGGTAGAACACCAGACCTTTGCTGACACGCGTGATTTGTTTCGCCTGCTCTTTCCGGAAACTTTCTTGCAGCTGACGAACGATGTCATCGAACACATCCGTGTACACAATGGCGCGGCCCGGATTGTCCAGTGAGTAGGCACCCAGGCGTGCGATCAAGTCAGAGCGGAAGCGCTCGGCGGACTCCGACAACCCGACGTTCACTTCAAATTCTTTCACGAAGTAGGTGTCCGGTGTCTCAAATTTCCCGGTCACGTTGTTCTTCACCTTCTCACCTTTGATGAGGGCGTTGATCTGCACAATGTACTTTGAAAGGTAATCGTCGTAGCTGCGCTCATCGACGAGACCCAGGGATTCACGCACTTCGAGGTCGAGCTGCGTCAGCTCGTGGTCTTCGATCAAATCAATGTGGCGACGAGGGTGGTGGTAGTCACCTTGAGGCGTGATGTTGAGGAAGTCGAAGTCTTGCTTCTTCTCACTCAAGTCTTTCAGCGCGTCGAGCACTTCCACAAAAGTCACGCACGCATGTTGATCCGCGAGCTCGTAGATGATGTTCTTCACTTCCCGGGGAGAGATACCGAATTTCCCCTCGTACATGCCGTCGTTCTCGAACTCGCGAGACACGTCCTCGAGATTCAGCTTGAGGATCTGCTTCGATTCGCCATCGAGATAGTCCGGCGTTTCCAGGTGCGCGTAGAAGAGACATTTTTCCAAGGGGTCCATGTCCTCAGCGATCTTACCGAGTTTTTCTTCCTTGTAGTTGCGCGCCGAGGGCGACCGCATCCGACTCATGACGGACCACAGGCAAAGTGTCTCAAGCGCGTGCGGCTCGAAGCGGCCCTTGTCTTCAACGTTTTTGACCTGCTCGTGATAGATCTTCTCTTCATCGCGGTAGCTCATCAGGTACGGCACGCGCACAAACGTGAAACGCCCCTTGAAGCTGTTAAAGTCCGGGTGCTGCTTAAACGCAGAGAAGTGGATCTCGTTCGATGAGCCGATGAAGAAGATATCAAGTTCGGTGAGAATCCCGCCAATGTTGATGGTCTTCGATTCCATGGTCATCAGGAGATACTTAAACGTATCGAGCGGGCGCTTGAGAAGATCGGAGAACTCCAAGATCCCGCGGTTCGCGTGCACCACTTCGCCATTCATGTTGAACAGATTCAATGACTGCAACGAAGGGGGCAAAGAGGCCAGACGTCGATCCATGGTGATCTGCTGCATCTGCGCATCGACGTGCAACTGCGGCTCGATGGTCGTCGCACCCGAGGAGTACCGGCGATTGATGAACAAGCGCTCCACGCGGATGTATTTGAAGACTTCTTCGTAGTTACCTTTATGGTTTTTCAGGAGAGCATCGAAAACCATGCGGTTCCGTTGCGAAAGGTCGCCGTTCCACAGATAAGATTTTTGTACGGCTTCCAGACGAGTGGGCTCATTTTTTAAGGCGTCAGAGATCAGCGCGTGGCGCGCCTTCTGAGGAATCAACAGCAACGGATGATCTTTGAGTTCCGAAGTTAAGATCGCGCTGATGTCTTTGTCTTCGAGGTACGCGTAGGACGTGAGGTGCTTGTCGCCCGGAGCACTCGAGAGACCGAGGCTACCTTTGACGAAGGTGTCGATGGGAAAGATCCAGCTGAACGTCCATAGACCGCCCGCATCTGTGTTGGCGTAGTCTTCGGTGGCGAGCATGATTTTTTTGATCAAGCTGGACTTAGAAGAGCCGTTCGGTCCAACGAGTAACAAAAACTTGTTATTGAAGCCTTCCTCAATGAAGTTGTTGAGCGCCTGGTAGACCTTGTGCTGCACGTGCACTTGGCCGTGCACCGGAGGAGCATCACAGTGCTCACGGGTGAAGAGGTTGAAGCCACCTTGCGGGGATCGGCCGAAGTGGTCGAACATGTCTTTGAGATAAAGTGACGTCGACCGCGCTTCCCGGCTTGGCTCTTTCTCAAAGATTTTCATATACTCATCGAATGAGCGAATCCAAGTGGTGCGTCCGTGTTCTTTATTTACTTCTTCCATCCATTTCATACGGCTGTCCTGTGTGAGTAAGGGCCCTAAACTTCCTCCCAGTATAACAAAAATCTCTCTGACACTCCTCTCTGGCATGGTGTTGGCCTTTTTGTCCTTCTACCTATGGCAAAGTGCTTCTTCACCGGTGGTGGTGACCAGTGAAGAAGATCGCATGACGGAAGTGGTTCTCTCGGCCATGCCGCAACTTTTGGAGCGCTGGCAGGAGGGAGACCGTGAGGGGAAATTCAAAAAAACCTCGTGGGCATGCGGGAATTTACCTTTTTCTCCGCACGTTGCTCCGGCCTTTTTAAAATGTCAGCCACGCTACCTGGAATGCTGGGCGAAGGGAGAGGCGGGTGTGCCCGGATTCCTGAGTGTCACGCTTGGAGACACGAAGTACGAGGTTCGCCTACGGAAGAGTTTTCCGGAGGGTCACCTCCAGTGGGTCACGCGCTCCGAACTCGGCCGTGCCGACCTCCCCATCGCCGGTGCACTTGTGGACGTGGAAGTGAAAGGGCTAGGTCACTGGCCCATGATCTTGGAAGACACCTGCCGTGACACCTATCTTCCGGAACGGATCTATTCCTATGGCGCGCGGCCGGAGCGCGACACGCGTCCCGTCGAAATGATGTGGGATAACATCGGTCGCAAAATTTTCATCGATAAATTTTTAGTTTCGAAAGCGGATGTGGAGCTGTGGCGCAAGAAGCCCGCCCCTTCCAACGAACTCGCTCTTCCTGCGATAGATTTGACCGTTAAAGAACAAGAGGCCTACTGCGCTTGGCGTGGTGCTCGTCGCATGGAAGCGGCTCTGTTTGATGCGGCCACCATGACGCCGGCCGATCTCAGTCGACCCACTCCTGAATTTATTGTGAAGCCCTGGCTCCCTTGGACTCGGGATCGGCGCGGAACATTTTTTGAGAAAGCGCTGCAGAATCCAGATTGGAAGCCCACCGCGACGGATTGCTCACTGGCGTTTGTCGCCGGTTGCGAGAAAGTGGCGACCTACCAACCGCACCACACCGATAACGTCGCCTGGTCAGGCATCTTCCAAGTGCTCGGCGGCGAAGCGGAAATTTTTCGCAATCCCATTGAGCCCGATCACGTCGTGAGACTCTCTTCTCGTCGTCTGCCGGCCAATGATGATGGCCATCAACTCGGCCGCCGAGTGGGGCGTGCCATCGCCGCAGGGTTTCGTTGTTACCGCGAGGTTTTCCCATGAAGTGGCTCCTCTTGCTGATGCCACTCTACGCCATGGCCGAAGAGGGAGATGATTGGACGAAGCGCTGGTTCACCGTGAGTGAAGTGGTGGAGCGACACGAAGGCTATGAGAATAATGAGTCGATCAAGAAACCGGAAGGCACCTGGCAGTTACTCTATGGCGTCATTCGCACGGAAGATGCGCCCGTCGGTTTAATGAAGGATTGCTTGTGGGTCAAAGTTCCCAGCGACCATGACGGTGAATTGCGAATCATTCCGGTGAATCCCAGCAAGACCTGTGCGAAGACGTGGGAAGAGAAAGCTGCGATTGAGCTGCGTGGACTTAAGTCCATCCAGAGTCTACAGGAAGGCAGCGAAGCGAAGCTTTGGCTGACGCTTGCCTCTGGCCGAGTGTTAGCGTGGAAAACTCGCTTTATTAATAAAGTGAATGAAAGAACGCCGGTGCTCTACGATTCTTCAGCTCGTTCACGTTCGTATCCAGGAGCCTTCTTCTTCGCACCCAATTCCGACATTACCGGAGCAAAGGCCCGTGATCTGATCGGCGAAATCACCGACGAGTATCCGAAAAATCTTTGCTCATTTAAAGACGGTACCTGCCAGCGTTGCCGCTGGGGGATCTACAAAGTGGCGACGGATTATTTCTGCGGCGTGGATCACTGCGGTGAAAAAAATCAGCCGGCGTGCCTTCGCGGCGTGCGCTGGCAGCGCACTCGCGATGAGTTCAGCTGCCGCACGGATGATTCATACATCTATTGTGGGCCCGGCCTCAGGGTTGAGTGTGAGGGAGAGCGGGCGATCTGCCGCTAGCTCGCACGTTCACCACATCACGCTCCCACGAGACAATCGTGTCCGCCACAACGAAAGGCGCGCGCGTATGCTGAAGAGTGGTGGCTTTGCTGATCTGGTTTTCCCAGAGTTGGCCGCTGACAGCGATCGTGATTTTCTCTTGAGTCAGCAAGGTGTCCCAAGGAACTCTTGTCGCCCACCAGGCATGTTTTAGATTTTCTTTGAGTTTCGCAAGCTCTGGGCCAGTGACGGTCGCCAAGCGAACCGACTGACGAGCGGCGGGTTGTGCGTAGAGATCACGCCACGTGGTGATGCCTTGAGGAAGCTTCAGTCGCCAATTTTTTCCACCGACTATCGCCACATCAGCGAGGCTCGCTTGGAGCATGGCTTCAGCCGCTTCTTGCTTCAATTCGACGATGTGATCGTTCTCCATCAACGGCCGACCTTCCGTGACTAGAATATCACGCCAGAACTTTAACCAATCGGCCGTCGCGGGATCCGGGAATATGCTTTTTTCCAGGTAGCGCGCCGGCATGAGCTGACGGTGATCAATGGAGGGGTCTTCGGTGAAGCAGTCTTCCGTCTCTTTGAAGAACCGGTGGCACAGGCGCACCGGTTGATGCACGACTGTTTTTTCCGTGTTGAGGGCTTTCTTTTCAACGTCCCAGACGAGATCCACGCGAGCGAAAGCCGTGCCCTGACCGAAGGCCTGCATGACGGGAACACCGTTGACGAAGTTCGCGACTTTTCCTGGCCCGCCGCCGGTGATCACAGCGTCCACGCTTCCCTGCGGGAGTTCATTGACGAACTTTGCAAGTGCCCCGTCGTTGTCGCACGCACTTGGATCGCGGGGATCAAAGTTTACCTTTCCCAGAGGAAGATTCTTGTCTTGCGCCCGCTCCACACCACACTTCATCCCACCGTGCATCACGAGCACGATGACTTCGGCGCCTTTGAGACGGAGGCTGCGCGCCTGCTTCAGGAATGATTGCATGGCGGGTTCGACGTAAAGTCCGTTCAAGACGCTTGCATCAAGCTTGGCCGGGAGATCATCCGGCAAGAGGCCGATGAAGCCGACTTTCACGTCGTTAATTTCTTTTAGGAGTTGCGGCGTGCTTTTGCCCCATTCAACAGGCTTCGCTGTCTTGAGGTCGAGCAGATTGCTTAGAAGCACAGTTTGCTTCTTAAAGAGATCTGGCATCCAGCCAGTCGGGCTGAGGGGAGCTTTCATGCTCGGGCCCGCGGCGAGATCCTGCGGCGAGAGGCCAATGGCGTCGTAGTTCAGGCGGCCGAACATTTCGATGAGGGCCTTCGCGCCAGAGCTCCGAGACACAAGAGTTCCGCTTAGCGCATTCCCTGCGTCCACCAGCACAACTTGTGCTGGATACTGCGCGCGCAGGATTTCCATGTAGCGTGCCATGATGTCGGCGCCGCCCACGGACACGAGAGTTCTTTCTGGGGAGTGCTTGTCTTGGGTGTCTTCTTGCTGAGCTTCGAGCTGGCCCTTGAGATCGTTCGTGGAGATGAGAATGAGGCGCCGTTCCGTCGTCTTAAGTTTCCCGACCTCATCTTTTTCCGGAGCGCTGTAGAGGTGGTGGTGCCCGTCTGATTTTTCATTGCTCTTTTTTCCAAAGCTACAGCCGGCGGCCAGGAGAACGATAAACAGCAACTTCATTTAATACGCCTTAATGCGATTGAGTTTTGCGTACGCAGTTTTCAGGGAGCCCAGTAACGCTTGGTAATCAGACTCGCTCGCCGACAGAGGCAAAGACGCCCGAATCACAGAGCGACCAAGGATATCATCGATCTTCATGGCGCGCAGAACTTTGCTCGTCGCCGGCTCATTGTCGCTGCACGCCGCCGAAGTGGTGACAAAAATATCTTGGCCCTCGAGTTCGATCTGCACGCCTTGTCCGTGGACTCCGGGACAACCGATTAACATGGTTCCCGGTAAGCGTTCGAGCTGCGCACCGATGACGACTGTTCCGCTCGGCAATCCTGCTTCGAGATTTTTTCTCCACGCATTTAGCTGAGGAATCCGGGCGAGTTTGGTGGGGAGTGTTTGCAACGCCACCGCGAGTGTTTCCACGCCGAGATAATTTTGTGTGCCACCACGCAGACCGCTTTCTTGACCGCCGCCCCACACCAGTGGCTTCAGAGCTCCCGGATCGCGCGCGAGCAAGAATCCCGAACCCGGGAGAGCACCGAGCTTGTGCCCAGAAGCCATCGCCCACTCAAGTCCCGAGTCATTGAAGTGAAACGGCAGGCGCCCGATGAGTTGAGTCGTGTCGCAAACAAAAGGGATCTGGTGATTCTTGGAGAGATCGCGGATTTTTTCCCACGGTTGGATCACACCGGTTTCGTTGTTCACGGCCATGCACGTGATCATCGCGCAGCGATGATGGTTCCCATCGAGTTCTGAAGCGAGCCAAGACTCGTCAACTAAACCGTCAACAGAGACCGGCATGTATCGAAGCTCGTAGTCCCACACATTCTTGTAGTGCTCAAGCGCAGCACCGATGGCCGCGTGTTCAATCGGCGAAGAGTAGATGATGGTCTTGCCCGTTTTCATGGGTAGCAACACGTGCTGCAAAACGGTCGAGCAGCTTTCTGACGAACCGGAATTCCAAATCACTTGAGTCGGATTGGCCCCGAGTACATCACCGACGATCTCGCGGCACTTGTCCATGCCGCCTTTGATCTGTGAGCCGAGAGTATGGATCGCGTTCGGGTTGCCCCACAGCTGCGAAGGAATCCGTGTGGCGAGGTAGTCGCGCACTTCCGGTAACAGAGGCAACGAGCCGTTCGCGTCAGCGTAGATCATAGGATGCTCAACATTCTATCAAGCGCGAGCAAGCTCCACTTGCGGGTTTCTTCATCCACGCGGATCACGTTCACCGGTTCGCCCTTTTCAATGGCACGGAAACTCTCGAGCATCCAGCGCGGGCGAATGCGATACATCGTCGTGCACAGGCACTGATAGGGAGAGAGCGATTGGATATCTTTGTCGGGAAATTGCGCCGCGAGACGATTCACGAGATTGATCTCGGTGCCGACGGCGAACTTCGCACCTGCCGGTGCCGCTTTGATGTGGTTGATGATGTAGGACGTTGAGCCGGCGAGATCCGCACCCTGCACGACATCGAACGAACATTCCGGATGCACGATGAGCGTGCGCTCGGGATCTTTCGTCCGCCACATGGTGATGTGCTCAGCGGTGAACCCTTGGTGCACGGAGCAGTAGCCGTACCATAGAATGACCTTAGCATTCTTCACTTGCTCAGGTGTGAGTCCGCCATTCTCACGGCGAGGATCGTAGACCACCATTTCGCTCAGTGGAATACCGAGCTTGAAGCAGGTGTTGCGCCCTAAGTGCTGATCCGGGAAGAACAAAAGTTTTTCACCTTGCGATAATCCCCAGGTGATGACTTT
>JAIXOY010000266.1 GCA_027486525.1 Pseudomonadota bacterium | reverse complement strand
TGGGGCCATGCCCGCCTCACGGCGCAGTTTAATCGCCTCGCATTCTTTAAACCCGAGCTCCCCGCGCCCTTTGATATCCGCTCCAGCAATCCGCAAGAGCAAGAGAGGGCCGTTAAATACTACAAGCGCCTCATCGATAAAATCGTCGACAACAAAGCGGTTGATATTCCCGGCTACGCTGGTCTCGAAGCCCTCTCCGACGATCCAGCTCTGCAGTCTTACCTCGGCGACAAGATGGCGAAGGGCTGGGCCGATCTGGCCATGAGCTGGCAGGGACTTGCCACTACGCTCGACGGACGCAAACAGAGCAACGAGACCTACAGCAAGCTCTTCACCGAGATCAAGGACCGCGTGGACATGCACATGCAGCCCACCATCGTGTTCACCAGTCGCGGTTCCCCGTTCCAGACCCACGCCGTGCTGGTGTCTCACTACGAAACACTGCCAGGCGGAAGCTTAAAGCTCTGCCTCCGTGACAACAACAACGACGAGTCGCGGGCGGCCACCTGCGAGGACAGTATGATCATTGATCCGAGCAATGGCCTTGAATACAGCGCCTGGGGCGAGATCGGCAGCGCGAAGCTGGCGCACAACGAGAATGCCGACGCCGCTGCTCAAGCAGCGTCGCTCGAACGTAAATGCTCAGATGAGAAAGGTTGTAGCGACAACTAAAAAGCCTTGCTCCCTCTCCGATATCCAGCGAAAATGGTTTTATCGAGGGAGATGTTCATGCTCATTTTGTTTGGCGGCAGTTCGGAAGAACGCTTGGTGTCGGTGGCCAGCGCGCAGAACCTCATGGGCCATCTCCCGGAAGCCAAACTCCTTTTCTTGGCGCCTGATAACGCCGTTCATTTTGTTGAACCCGCGGAACTCGCTCGCCACACGGATCCTTTCACGAAAGCGTTCATTCCCAACGCCGCAGCTTTTGCGGGTACGCTAGAAGTCGCTCTGCCACTTCTGAAGGGCCACACTTTCATCCTGGCGTTACACGGAACCGAAGGCGAAGACGGGGAGCTGCAAAATCTCCTCGAAAAAAACCACGTCGCCTTCACGGGGTCAAGCGCCCGGGCGAGTCGGTTGGCCTTTGATAAAAAGCACACAAAGGAACTGGCACTCGCCCATCACCTGCCCATCACCGAAGATCTTTTCCTGCAGCATCCGGAGAGCCGTGATGATCAAAAAAAGTTGCGCGACTTCTTTGCCACCTTTGGCAAAATCGTTTTGAAGCCAGTCGCCAACGGTTCAAGCGTGGGTCTGTTTATTATTGATTCTGCGGCTTCGCTTGAAGACGCGATCAAGAAATTGAATCCTGCCGCCGGTAGTTATCTCGCCGAGCGCTTCATCACCGGTCGAGAGATCACCGTGGGTGTCCGCCATCATCTCGACGGTCGCGTGACGCCATTGCCTTGCTCGGAAGTGCGCGTGATCCAAGGCCGTCAGTTTGACTACGAGGGCAAGTACCTGGGCCATGGGGTGCAAGAACTCACACCCGCGCCGCTCGATCCTGAAATCACCAAGCGCTGTCAGGCGCTAGCTGTAAAAATTCACCAGGCCTGTGGCTGCGCAGGTTACACGCGCACTGACATGATTCTCACGACTGCGGGCCCGATTCTTCTGGAGATCAATACGCTGCCGGGTCTGTCGAAAGCGTCTTTCATCCCGCAGCAGCTGGTGGCCAATGGCGAAACCTTGCGCAGCTTCTTTTTAGAGCAGGTGACTCTCGCGGAACGACGGAATTCTCAACAAAAATAGCCCGTTATGGCCACCCGCCCCTGGCCTTTTCTTCGGGGTTTCAGCAAAATATATTTTCATTTATTGATATTAGAGCACAGCTAAAAATAGCCAGATACTAGGCGCCGAAGAAGCGAGGAAGGAAGCGTACTCAAATGTACGCTGACGCCCGAGGGATGAAGGCAACGACGTAGATGGCATTTTGAGCTTGCTCCGTAACGGAGTGAATATGGGCCGCAAGTGGAACAACATCAAGATGAAGAAGGCCGCGCAAGATAAAGCGCGCTCGGCGAACTACACAAAAATTTTGCGCGAGATCACCATGTCGGTGCGCAGTGCGGGCGGTGAACCGGAGTCAAACTTCGGTTTGAAGATCGCTCTCGTGAAGGCCAAAGACAACAACGTGCCTCGCGACAACGTCGAACGTGCCATCAAAAAAGGCATGGGCGAAGGCGGCGAGAACTACGAAGAAATTAACTACGAAGCCTACGCCCTTGATGGCGTGGCTGTTTTTGTTGAAGCCGCCACGGACAATCCCACTCGTACCATCAGTAACGTGCGCTCTTACTTCAACAAGTGGGGCGGCGCGATCGGCACGCAGGGTTGCTTGCAGTTTGTTTTTGAGCGCAAGGCCATCTTTACCGTTAAAGCGGAAGGCCTTGATCCCGACGAGCTGACCATGGAGTTGATCGACGCCGGTTGCGAAGACATCGAGCTCGAAGACGGCTTCCTCACCATCAAAGGTGAAGTGGGTAACTACGGCGAGCTTCATAAAAAACTTGAAGCGATGAAGATCAAAGTTGAAGACTCGGGCCTGGAGCGCTTGCCTCTCAACACCAAAGAAGTGAAAGACAAAGATACCTATCAGCGTATCCTGAAGTTGATCGATGTGCTGGAAGAAGACGACGACGTCCAGAAGGTCTATCACAACATGGACTTCAACGAAGCATTCAACGACTGAAATACCTACTTCTCTTGCTGCTCTCTTTCACCGCTAGTGCGGCACCGCTCTACGAGCTTGGTGTCGCCGCCGGCGGTGGCTACCTCCCCGACTATCCCGCCGCTGACCAAGGACGTGTGCGCTCGCTGGTGCTACCCAACTTCCGTTACCGTGGGAGGATCCTGCGCGCTGACGAAGACAGCGGTGTGCGCGCGCGGCTCTTCACGGATGAGGACATGGATTTCGATTTGAGCTTCGGTGGCGCCTTCCCCGTCAACACGGGCGATAATCGAGCACGCAAGGGAATGGACGCACTGGATTGGCTGGTGGAGTTCGGGCCACGCTTGTTCGTGATTCTGTGGCACGACAAAGAACAGGGGCGCCTGCGTTTCGGACTTCCCTTTCGTGCCGTCTTCTCAACGGATGGAACCTCGGCCACTCATCGCGGCTTCGTGGCCGTTCCGGGTTTCTTGGGGGAGCTTTTTAGATGGCCCTGTGAGAGCTGCCGTCTGTACGCGGCCATCGGTCCAACCTTCGCCACCGAGGGCGTAGGAGATTATTTTTACCAGGTCGAAGAGAAAGACGTCACAAGTTCACGGCCAGCGTTCAATGGTAAGCAGGGATATACCGGCACAGACTTCACCACGGGGGTCACCTACTCACGCAAGCAACTCGAATTGTTTATTGGCGGCCGTGCCTCTACTTATGCAGGGTCGGCGAATCAAGCCAGTCCCCTGTTTAAACGCAAAGAAAACTTCGCCGGATTCTTCGCTATTGGGTGGCTTTTCTACACGTCTAGTGCGCAAGGCCAAGATTAAGCTGACCTTTTCTTGACAGGATAGGCCCCGGC
>JAIXOY010000224.1 GCA_027486525.1 Pseudomonadota bacterium | reverse complement strand
TTGGCGCGATGGCATGTCGAAGGGTTCGCACGAAGTCACTTGGGATGGAGTCACGACCGATGGTCAGTTGACCGCCAAGGGAACGTACCGTGCGATGGTGAAAGCATGGGATTCACAAAATCAAGAAATCGGCGCACAGACGCAAGCGAGTGGTTACGTCACGGGCGTATCATTTGATGAAGGCGAGCCGGTGCTTACAGTTGATGGCCAGAAAGTATTTTTGCGTGACGTAGTGTCTTTCCAATCAGCTCCTCAGGGTGCGATTGGTCACGCGATGCAAAATATGCCCGGTGCACAACAACCGCAAAATAACTTAAGATTGAATAACGCTCAAGCTCCGAGTGCACAGCAAGCAGCCAATGCTTACAAAGCTCAGAGTAACGACGAAATTTACGAGTAGAAAATAAATGTCACGGATTAACGAATTATTGATTCCCAACGTCACGAGCTTGCCTGCACAAGGGAAGCCGGACACGTCGAATCGTCTTCAGTCCGGACAGAAGAGTGAGTTCGACCAACTGGTGAAAGACGCTGCCGGCGCGAAGAAAGCGGATGTGCAGATGTCGACCCACGCGACGAAACGCTTACAAGAACGCAACATCGCCTTTGACGGCGCTGAGTATGTGAAGCTGCAAGAAGCCTTAGGTAAATTGCGGCAGAAGGGCGGTCACGATTCTCTGGTGATCACAGACAAGGCCGCGTACGTCATGGACGTCGATAAGGGCATGGTTGTGACGGCAGTGGATCGCGAGAGCATGGGTGAGAACGTGTTCACCAAGATTGATTCGACGATCTTTATGTGATTTGAAATTAGAATCTAGAATACGGAAGTTCTAGGTTTTAACGGTAGTAACATTAACTTATGTATTCAGAGTAAGGCTGGTCCTTCCCGGAAGCCCCTCTTCCAAGTCTGTAGTACTTGGGGATCTGAATACGCTGTCCAGGAGGGACTTGAATGAGTATTCTTGCGTCTTTTAACATCGGCACGACAGGTTTAAATGCTGCGGGCCAATCCATGAGCGTCATCGGTGATAACATCGCCAACGCCGGGACTTTCGGTTTTAAATCATCTCGCGCAGAATTCCAAGATCTCCTCTCAGCATCGTTAAAGGGCATCCACGGCGGCGACCAGATCGGTTCCGGTGTGAAGATGGCACACGTTACTGGCCAGTTCAACCAAGGTACAATCCAGCGCACATCGAACATCACTGACCTTGCCATCAATGGTAACGGCTTCTTCATGGTAGAAGCACCATTCGGTAACGGGTACACCCGTGACGGCTCATTCCACTTCGATAAAGAAGGCCACATGGTCAACGGCGATGGCATGAAGATCAAGGGCTTCCAGCCGGACGACAAAGGCAACATGACCAACCAATTGTTGCCCATCAAATTGGGCAACACAACGATCCCAGCCACTCCGACTTCGACTGTGAAAATGTCGATGAACTTGGATAGCCGCGAAGAAATCAAAGTGTTCGATCCGAAGAATCCAATGAAGACGTCGAACTTCTCGAACTCAATCACGGTCTACGACAACATCGGTACTGCTCACTTGGTGACCATGTACTTCAACAAGACGGCTGACGGTCAGTGGGATTACCACGCGATGGTTGACGGTGCTGAAGCTCAAGGCGGAAAAGCTGGTGAGATGGTGGAGATGGCGTCGGGCTCTCTCAAGTTCAACCAGAAAGGTGTGTTGGAAGAGGAAGTCGAGAAGAACAACTCCTTCAACTTCAGCAAGGGCGCATTGCCGGGCCAGAAAGTTGCTTTCGACTTCGGTCCAAGCGTGAAAGAAGGCGGCACCGGTCTCGAGGCGTCAACTCAGTTCGGCTCGAAGCACTCAGTGGCCCGTCACACTCAAGACGGTTCATCGGCTGCGACCCTGGCCTCCATGTCGTTCAACGACGACGGTGTCCTCACCGCGGTCTACGACAACGGTCAGCAGCGCGACTTGGCGCAAATCGCCATCGCGAAGTTCGAGAACAACGAAGGCCTCTTCAAGACAGGTAAGAACTTGTTCAAGGAAACCCGCAAATCTGGTCAAGCTACTGTTGGTAAGCCGGGTGCAGACGGTCGCGGCGAAGTGATGTCGAAGTCGATCGAAGCCTCTAACGTGGATATCGCGAAAGAGTTCATCGACCTGATGGCAGCACAGCGTAACTTCCAGGCCAACACCCGCACGATCACAACTTCTGACCAGATGTTGCAAGAAGTGCTTAACATCAAACGCTAGTAGCTTGATGATGATGTGAACTACCGAGTTTAATTCCGAGGAGGGGCCCTTTATAGGGCCCCTTTTTTTATGGTCAGGATGACCGGTACGTCGCCGGAGTCAGGAGACGAGAGGCGACGCTTAGTTTAGAATGTTCCTATGAAAATACTCTTCTTACTCTTTATGGCTTCTTGCACTCTCATCTCTCGCCCAGAACTCCACCCCTCCGCCACCGATGCCCACATGCACATTCACACACCCGGTGAGGATGACCTGCAGTTTACGGGCGAGCGCGCACTCTTCGCAGGACTCACGGCCGAACAGCGCCGTGCCATCGTCATCTCGGCAGGCTATCAGCCAGGCATGGATACTCAGGGTGCCCGCCGAGAAAATGCTTTTGTGGCGGCCGAGGTGGCGAAGCATCCCACACGTCTAGCAGGGGCCTGCGCAGTGAACCCGTTGAAAGACTGGGCGGTGAGCGAGTTGCAACTCTGTCGTGATGAAGGGCTGCGTGTGTTGAAACTGCATACCATGGCTTCTGGCATGAAGCTCCGTGAAGAGACTCATCTTTTGAAGTTACGTGCCATTTTGGTAGAAGCGACTCGCTTACAAATGACCGTCCTCATCCATGGAAATTTTCCCCAGGCTTCTCGCGGCGAAGAAGGGCTTGAACTTTTGCGTGAGCTTGAGAAGTTTCCCAAGGTCCGGTTTATTCTGGGTCACTTATGGGGCCGCGAGTTTAAGTGGCTCGAAGATTTTAAGCATCCCAATTTTATCGTCGAAGTTTCAGCGACTCCTGTCTGGATGAGAGAGGCGAAGAGTCGTGAGCAGCTGGTGCAGACCATGCGGCGGGTAGGGATGGAGAAGTTCGTGTTTGGCTCAGACTGGCCGGTGTTTCACCCTTCTGAAATGGTCATGGCCCTGAAAGCGTTGCCCTTGAAAGAGGGTGAATATAAACAGGTCATGTTTCGAAATGCGCAGGCCTTAGATGATTTGTTCGTTAAAGAGTAATCAGAACGATAAATGAATTGCATTAGTGCCAGGGGGCCTGATAGGTAAAACTGATGAGCATGAGCTATCAACTTGCACAGAGTAATGATCTTCCTAAGCTGAGTGCCTTTGTGAACCGCGCCTATCGTGGTGATACCGCCCGTCAGGGGTGGACCCATGAAGCCGATCTCCTAGACGGCACACGGGTCGAAGCGAGCTTACTCGCCGAAGAACTCGCTCGCGGCGTCAGTCTGGTGATGGCCTATGACTCAGACGAACTTTTAGGTTGTTATCACTTTGAAATGAAAGAGGCCTATACCGCCTACGTCGGCATGATCACGGTGGATCCGCTGAAGCAGGGTGGGGGGCTTGGAAAAAAATTGTTAGAAAATGCCTTCGCCCGTGCTCGTTCATCCGGTGCGCAGTTGATCAAGCTCACGGTCATGTCGGATCGCCATGAGTTGATTGCATACTATGAACGCCGAGGCTTCAAA
Organism: Pseudomonadota bacterium; assembly: GCA_027486525.1. GTDB lineage: Bacteria > Bdellovibrionota > Bacteriovoracia > Bacteriovoracales > Bacteriovoracaceae > UBA6144. The sequence goes on along the minus strand of JAIXOY010000224.1, from coordinate 9,147 downwards.
CTCACCGGCACCGAATTCACTTTTGATCCGAGTGACTCCCGCTATGGTCTGCCGAAAAGAGATTTGGTGTTGTTGGAAATGAGCAAAAATCTCTAAGTCGTTTCCACTGGTGGAAACGACAGTTCAATCCTGCAAAATCTTAATGTTAGCGGAACGAGATTTTTTCATCTGACATCAAAAAATGTTACTCCGATGCCAAGGAGAAGAACATGAATCTAAAATACCTCACCGACACAGAATTACTCAAAGAACTCGAGAAGTGCGTTCAGCAAGAGCGGCAGTTATCCATCAAAGTACTCCATCATCTCAAAGAGGTTGACCGCCGCAGGCTCTACAGTGATCAAGGCTGCAAAAGCCTCTACGACTACGTGACGAGCAAACTCGGCTACAGCGCCGGGGCCGCTTATCGTCGTGTTCAGGCGGCACGCATGTTGGCCGAGATTCCGGAAATAGAGGAGAAGATTCAGGGTGGCCTGCTCACCCTCACTCACATCACGGATGCCGCAAGCTTTTTTCGCGAAAATCAAATTCATAAAAAAGAAGAGAAGAAGGAGATACTAGCGCAGGTTCAAGGATTGAATAAACGAGACACGAGTCTCAAGCTGCATGAGTATGCCAACAAACCCTTTGTGCGAATGGTTTCTGTGCCGTTGTCGGAAGCGACGATTCACAAAGTGGAAACCTGGCGTGGCCTGAGGCCTGCGATTCATACGCCTGATCAGTTGATCGGGGATGCCTTGGATATCGCCATCACGAAAACAGAGCGATCACGGCACAGTACCGGTGTTCGAAAGCTGGTCTACCAGCGCGACGAGAAGAAGTGCACCATCTGCGGTAGCACTCACGATCTGCAACACGACCACATCCAACCCAAGGCCCTCGGTGGTGATGACACGGTCGAAAATTTGCGCCTGCTATGTTTTTCTTGCAACCAGCGCGCACGAATACGTGCTGGTCTTTGAAGGACTAGAATTGGCAGAAGAAGCGGATTTGCGTCGGTGTACTTTCTTTGACACCGCCGCTGAATTTCATGATCGATTGACCGGCCACAACGCCTTCTTCTTTGTACTTTGATAGGTCGCAGAAGACTTCGCCGGAAAGAACGTCATCGCCGCGAGCTGCGCTAAAGCGACGCTTGAGGTTTTTGCCGATGCTGCCTTTGGCCGTCATGATTTCAGGAATTTCAGCTTTAAGAATGCGGCCGTTATACGGAAGGCCCATGGTGAACTCATCCATTTGCACTGGATACGTGTTGATGCGGCCATCGGCGTAGGTCGTTTCGAAAAACCAGAAAGGCTTCGGATATTGAGGAGCGCCAGCTGGAGCCCCTGCGAAAGCTTGCGTGGCGAAAACGAGACTCAGCAGAAGAAGCTTTTTCATGAAGGCTGTCCTTAATAAATGATGTGTCTCTAATTTAAGAAACAGCACCGAAATCGACAAGGGAATTGTCCTAGCCGTCGTTACCGATCGCCTCGACGGGGCAGGCCGCCATGGCGTTTTCAGCTTCCTTGAGATCTTCGGGGGTCACGGGCTGTAATTTGACGAAAGCGTGGCCGTCATTGTCATTCATGGCAAAAAAACGCGGGGCTTCCACGCAACAGGCATCACAGGCAATGCACTGGTCATCTACGTAGTAGATGCCAGCGACATTCATGGAGAACTTATGCTTTTTATCGGCCATGGAGACTTCTACAGCAGAGCGGGGTTCGTGACAACCTTGGCAGTCGCGGTAAGTTCCTTAATGGTTTCTTCGCGGAATTTCCGTGCAAACAGCTGAGATTGAGACTGGGCTTCTGTTTTCAATTGAGTGGCCAGTTTCGCCGCAATGTCAGAGTTCGTTTTATCGCCGACTTTTACGAGGAACAGGGCGCTTGGTGTAGAGAAATCTAAGACCGTGCCGGGGGCGGCGGCAAACAGACGCTTAGCTTCTTCGGCATTGAGGGCGTGGGGGCCAACCGTCAGATCGTACTGATTGACCTCCGTCCCCGGAAAATGCACCAAGTTCATGCGGACTTTGTTCGCCGCGATGGTTTTGCTGTCGTTGCCCTTAAGAGCGGCTTCCAGCATGGCCTTGTTATCGGTCATGAGCTTATCGAGGTCTTGGCCCTTACGTTTTTGCAAAATGGTTTTCGCCAATTCGGTTTTAACCTGCTCGAGGCTCTTCTTCTCTTCGCCTTTCTTGCCTTCAACGAAGAGCCAGTGGTAGCCGAAGTTCGTTTTGATCGGGCCAATGATCTGTCCAATTTTCCCTTCGAAAGCTGCTTTTTCAAACTCCGGAACCATGCGGCCGCGGCTGAACCAGCCGAGGTCTCCACCGGTTTCTTTGCCGGCTTCTTCTTCCGTCAGTGCCTTCGCTTTTTCAGCGAAGTTTTTAGCGGTGAGCGTGCCAGCGAGTTTGTCGGCTTTGGCTTTAGCCGCCGCTTCGTTTTCAGGCTTGTCTGCCTTGAAGAGGATGTGACGGGCCTTCACTTCTTCCGGCTTGTTGTATTTAGCGAAGTTCTCTTGGTACGTGTCGTCCAAAAGTTTTTTGTTTTCTGGCTTGTTGGCGAATTCTTCGGCTTCAGTAGGGGTGACGCTGACCAAGTTCACCAATTCCTGGCGTTCGACGCGCACCGCTTCAGTTTTAACACCTGTCATTTTGAAACGCAGGATGTCAGTGGCATAGCCTTCAGAGACTAATTGAGAACCAAAGATCTGTTCCATTTTGCGGCCGGCCACGTCATGGCCGATCATGTCTTCAAACTGCGACGGTGTGTACTGGTTTTGCGCGAGCAGGTTCCGATAGAGCACCACGTCGAACTTACCTTCCCGCTGGAAGTAAGGGAGGCGCTTAATCTCTTCTTTCACTTCTGATTCAGAAAGAGACATGCCGTTTTTCAGGCCGAAAGAGAGTACCAACTTACTCTGAATCAACTGGCCCAGCACCGTTTCTTTGATGCCCATCTGCTGGATTTGAGCGGCGGTGATCTTGCCGCCCATCATCTGATTAAAAAAGTCAATTTGTTGAGAGAGGCGCATCTGGTACTCACGGGGCGTGATCGAGAGCCCGTCTACTGACGCGACGTCTTGCGGAGAAGCCGAACCGGAGTTGTTATAGTCGCCGAAGAGGAAACTCACAATGATGAGAATGAAAACGGTACTCAAAACGAAAGTGGCAATTTTGCTCGTGACTGACTTTTGCATGGATGACTCCCTAAGGTTTACAGCTTGGACATTCTAACGGGTGTTCTCCGGTCAGGTCAAAGGAGAATCACTTTTCTTGGCAATGTGCTTCGTCGCGCGTTACTCTTTGCTGTGTCACTTTCATGAGGATTTCACTTGCGACGGATTGTTTCCGAGTCTTCCAAAATCAAGATCGTTAATAACCTGCTAGTTTTGGTACTGGCACTCTACGGCATTTCCCAAAAGCGCTTTGATCTGGAAGAAATGACTCTGTTCCAACGCCTCGTGGTGGAAGTCGTGGCACCTGTCCAGCAAGGCTTTGCTGGTTTACGTCAGGAGTCTAGCGATCTCATCAACAATTACGTGCGGATCGTCAACACCAGCAAAGAGAACGTGTATCTCAAGCAGAAGATTTCTCGCTTGGAAAATGACCTCTTCCAGATGGAAGAAATTCGCCGCGAAAACTTACGCTTGAAGCAGATGCTGAGTTACTCAGAAGACATCGGCCAGGAGAAAATTCTTGCGCAAGTGATCGGCTGGGACTCGGCAAACCAGTTTAAAGTTCTGCGCTTGAATCGCGGGGCCAACGAAGGCATCAAGGTGATGTCTCCGGTCATCACGCACATGGGCCTCGTGGGCTACATCTACCGCGTGGGGCCTAACTACTCAGACGTTCTCACCATCCTCGATCCGAACAATCGCGTGGACGCGCTGGTGGAGCGCACGCGTACCCACGGAATCGTCGAGGGTGTTTTCAACTACCGCTGTACTCTGAAGTACATCAACCGCACCGAGTCCATCGAAGTGGGTGACAAGCTCATCACCGCCGGCGTGGGCGGAATCTATCCGAAAGGCGTAAAGGTCGGCATGGTCACGGACATTGACCGTGAAGCTTCTGGCATGACCTTAGGTGTGGAGATCACACCTTCCGTCGACTTCCACAAGCTAGAAGAAGTTCTCGTCCTGATGCCGAAAGTGGCCACCACGGCGCAGGTCACCACGCCTGTGCCCGAAACAGCGAAGGGGCCCTAGCCATGCAACCACGTTTTTCCCGCCTCGTTCTTTCCACTCTCGTCACGCTCGGCATCCTCATTGCTCTGGAGATCGCCACGTCAGCTTTCTTTCCGGCGCTCGGTTGGCGTGAGCACCGCCTCGCTTTCAACGTGGTCATCATTTTGTTCATGGCTTTAAAAGTCACCACGCCGCTCTTGCCGTGGTTTGTGATGTTGCTGCAACTCATGCATGCGGCGTTCTCCGTGGAGGGCTGGGCCCTCGGCACACTGGTCGGCATTCTGGTGTCCTTGATTGCTTCTTATCTCAAAGAAATTCTTCAGTTCTCCAGTGCCATCGCCACCATGGTGATCGTGCAGCTCTTCCAGCTGGTGTGGTACGTGGCAACTGTTTCCATCATCTGTCTGAAGTTGGGTACCTTTGAAAAATTCGGCATGATGTTCTGGAATGCGATGCCGGGAACTCTCTTGCTGTCGGTCCTTTCACCGCTGCTCTTCAAGTTGCTTGATAAAGTGTGGAACACGGAGAGTGATGTGGGTCGTTCCGGCGTGGAAATCTAGCCATGTTTGGAGAAGAAGAACTCGTCAAAGTCCATAAAACCCGCGCGGGGATGATCGGAAACATCGTCTTTGCGGCGTTTGGTTTGTTGCTGGCGCGTCTCTGGTACCTGCAGGTCTACAAAGGTGAACAGCTCCACCAGTTCTCCATTCAAAACCGCTTGCGTAAGGAAGTGGTGTGGGCGCCCCGGGGCATGATTCACAGCCGGGATGATCAGCTCTTGGTGGATAACATCCCTCGCTACGATGCGATCTTGACGCCGCAGTACTTGCTGGAAAGAGAAGTCACCCTAGAAAAGCTTCATAAGATTTTGATGCTCGAGCCGGGCTCCATCGAAAAACTCCTGAAGAAGAATCAAAACCAGGCCACCTACCGTCCGATCACCATCAAAAAGAACATCGGCTTCGATGAACTCGCCCAGATCGAAAGCTTGAACGCCGAACTTCCGGGCGTCAGCGTCCAGACGTTCATCTCCCGCGAGTATAAAGACAAAGAAGTCGGGGCCCACTTGCTCGGCTACATCTCCGAGATCAGCCAGCAGCAGTTGCCGAAGTTCCGCAAGCGCGATGCCATGGATTACCGGCTGGGTGACTTCATCGGCCAGTTCGGCATCGAAGAACAACTGGATAAATTTCTCCGCGGTGCCAACGGCCACGAATTCGTGGAAGTAGACTCCCGCGGTCGACGTAAGCGCTACATCAACACCGATAACTTGTTTAAAGGCATCGAGGACGAGAAACCGAACCAGGGCATGAACGTCAAGCTCACCATCGACCGCGACATGCAGATGGCCGGGTACGCGGCCTTGGAAGGAAAAGTCGGCAGCATCATCGCCATCGACATCGAGTCTGGCGAAGTTCTCGCCATGGTCAGCCGTCCCGCCTTTGATCCTTCGCAGTTCTCGCGCGGACTCACGCCCGAGTACTGGCGTAGTTTGATTACCAATAAAGAAAACCCATTGCGTGATCGCAACATTCAAGAACACTATTCACCAGGATCAACCTTCAAGGCGATCACGGGGATCAGTGCCTTCGAAGAAGGTGTGATTGATGAGAACACCGAAGTGTTCTGCAACGGGAACCTGCGCTTCGGTCGTAAAGTCTATCACTGCTGGAAGCGCGAAGGTCACGGGGCCACTAGTATCACTAAAGCGATTCGTGAATCTTGCAACGTCTTCTTCCAGCGTGCGGCGATGAAGATGAGCATCGATACCATCGCGAAATACGCCAACATGTTTGGCCTCGGTAAACGCACCGGCATCTCTCTGCCTCGTGAAGTTTCCGGTTTGATCCCTACCGAAGCCTGGAAACAAAAACGGTACGGCCAAGTGTGGCAGCCGGGTGAAACACTTTCGTGCGCCATCGGCCAGTCCTACGTTCTCGCGAGCACGATTCAAATGGCGCAGGCCTACGGTGCCATCGCCAACGGTGGAAAGATCTATCGTCCCTACGTTGTGAAAGACATCTACACGCCCAAAGGTGAGCTGATCAAGACCTTCACGCCCGAGCTCCTGAGCGACTTCAAGCTCAAGAACGAGAAGACCCTGAAGTACGTCCGTGAGGGACTCTTCCAAGTTGTGAACAACCCCAAGGGGACCGCGTTCGCGAGACGGGGCAAGGGCATTCAGATGGCGGGCAAGACCGGCACTTCCCAGGTCGTGCGCGCCACCGCCGACAAGGTTTACCAAAAGTGCGAACAGATGGATTACGACTATCGCCACCACGGCGTGTTCGTCGGCTTTGCGCCCTATGACAAGCCCCGCATCGCGGCCGCCGCTCTCGTTGAGCACGGCTGCCACGGATCATCAGCCGCCACACCGGTCGTCGAGGCCGTCGTCACGGCGTACATGCAGAAGTACCACCCCGAGACCTACCTCCAGAACCTCGAGAAAGACAAAGAGATCCACACCCAGTGGGTGAAGACGCTCAAGGCCCCCGCTGCTCCGGCAGAAGAATAAAGGACGTCGATGTACCAGACCCTCCTGCAGTACCTCAAACGCTACGACTTCAGCTTCCTCGGAAGCTTCTTCGCTATTTTCTTAGTGGGTGTGTTGAATCTTTATTCGGCCACACATTCGCAGGCCGGCGAAGGCCTGGACATGCTCTACCGCTCGCAGATCATGTGGTGGCTCTTGGCTTCGGTGGTGGCGGTGATTGTCAGTGTCGTTTTTAATCCCAAGACCTTCGAGCGGGTTTCATATTTCGCCTACGGCGTGACTTTCTTCTTGCTGATCCTCGTGATGGTGATGGGCGACGTCGGCATGGGAGCGCAGCGCTGGCTCCAGCTCGGTCCCATCCGCATGCAGCCCTCGGAGTTCATGAAGCTCGGCCTTGCGATGGCACTGGCGCGCTACTTCGCGCGCGTCCAGCCGGAGAAAGAACTCTCGTTCCGCGACCTCATCATCCCGGGAATCATCGCGGGTGTGCCGGCGGTCATGGTCATTCTCCAGCCGGACCTCGGAACCGGCATGCTCTTGCTGCTGATCTTCGCCATGATGATCTTCTACAAACGCCTCAAGTGGAGAACCATCATCACGTTGGTGGTGGGCGCTCTCGTCGCCGGCGTGTTGATGTACAACTTCGGGTTGCGCGAATACCAACGTAAGCGCATTCACACCTTCATTGACCCCTACGCTGATGCGAAGGGCTCGGGGTACAACGCCATCCAGTCTGAGATCGCCATCGGCTCAGGCCGTTTGTTTGGGAAAGGCTTCAAGAACTCGTCGCAGGCCTCTTTGCAGTACTTGCCAGAAAACCACACGGACTTCGTGTTCGCGATCTTCAATGAAGAGCACGGCTTTTTTGGATCGGTGTTTTTGGTGGTGCTCTACCTCATCTTATTCATGAGGCTCATCTGGCTCGCCAGCTCCGTGCAGAGGTTCTACGACTCCGTCCTGGTGGTGGGCATCATGTCCATCTTCTTCTGGCACACCTTCGTGAACATGAGCATGGTGAGTGGGCTGATGCCCATTGTGGGTATTCCGTTACCCATGATGAGTTACGGGGGATCGGCGATGCTCACTTACGGAGTTTGCATCGGTATGGTCACCGCCATCTCCAATTCGCGCAACTTCTTCAATTGATGACTTCTGAAAGCGGCGATCTCCTTCGTCGCTTTCGTCATTCGCACCTGCGGCGTACATATCCGTACGCCTCGGCACTCAATCCTCAGCTTCTAGGATCTCATCCGCTTTGAGAACTCATTGGGGTCGGGATCGGAGAGGAATGACATTTTTACAGGGTCCCTCCGGCCGGAAGCTAAAACCCCGTATCATGGGACAACAGGAGTCACCCATGCGCTTTGTCCTCGCCGTGATCATCGCCCTTACGTCGGTTACCATGGCTCGTGCTGAGTCAGTGATTCCGACCAAAGAGCGCGTGAAATGGGAGCTGTGGGTGGAAGGGGTGGGGAGTCTCCAGGCCCAGAACACGGCCGTTGAAGCGGCCCCTGCGAAAAAAAATGAACTTCCCGAAGAGATCACCCGCATCCTGCTTAAGTATCAGTTGTAGGCCAAGCCCTATAGTATTATGATCATACTATATGCGTCGTATCGCTCACATCGGCAGTCTCCTTAAACAAATCTACCGCCTCTACAGCGTGGAACTGATCCGTCAGCTCCAGTCCCGCGGCTTCACCGATCTGCGCGCCTCCTTCCTGGAAATCCTCATGTACCTCGTCGAGCACGAAGCGCCGTCCATCAAGATGATCGGCAAGGCCTGTGGCCTCAAAAAACAAACCATGACCAGCCACTTGAACGAGCTCGAGCGCCGTGGGTACGTCACTCGTCAGCACTCGGAAGTGGATAAACGCGAGCAACTCGTGCGTCTCACCGACTACGGCGAGAAATTTAAGGTGAACCTGCTGCAAGTGGTGAACGACGTGGAATCCCACTACTCACGCAAGATGGGTGAAGTGGAACTGGATCGCGTCGAGCTGATGCTCGAAAATCTTCATCGGGAATTGCTGGGAAGTCAGAAGAAGGGAACGCTGATCTAAGCAGATTCTTGGGTTTTCTCGACGGACTGCAGGCGATGCCCGGGCCAGAATTTCCATCCACCCGAAACGTTGTTGCAGTTGAAGTAGTTCTTCGCGTTCAAAAACTCACAGGCCAAGATACTCCGCAAACCATCCTCTGAAATAATCATCAAGGGCGTGCTCTGTTGCGGCACTTCATCCCAGCGTTCATCGAGTTGTTCGAGCGGGATGTGGAGAGTGGTCTTCGGGCGAGCTCCATCAGGGGAGAAGTCCGCGTGTGACACGTCGAGGAAGATGAAATCAAATTGCGGATCCTGGAACAGCTTCCACGCCTTCTCCGGCGAGAGGTCGTGATACGGCCGCCCTTCTTGGATGAAAACGTCCGAAAGTTCCTGGCGGTTTTTCACGCGCATGAGGTGCTGGCGCTGGATGGCGAACTTG
>JAIXOY010000064.1 GCA_027486525.1 Pseudomonadota bacterium | reverse complement strand
TGGCCGGAAGATTCTTGTAGGCGATGATTTTCTTTTGCAACTCAAGCACGAGCTCTGGAGTTGAAGCCGCCTTGATCTCAGAGCGGTTCAGTGTGCGCGTGCCCATTTTCAGGATCACAGTCGCCACACCGGGCTTCCCGAGCACCACATCTACAGCAGCGGTTTCAGTGGGAGCTCCACCGTCCGTGCCGTGAGATTGCTTCAAGTCCATCGACGCCACCTGAATCCATACCGCGGAGATCAGCAGGAAACAGACCAGCGTCGACAAAAGGTCGATGAACGGCGTGAGGTTGAGATCGCTGTTAAGCTCTCTCTTGGCCTTGAGGCTCACGACTAGTTCCCTTGTGTGAAGCTAGCGGCAACCGAGTCACGACCTTTCACTGCCGAAGATTTAGTGTTCATCGTCTGAGATTCAGAACGGAACAAGAGGTCGTGGAAGATCTTCGAACTCTCTTCAGTCAAGTCACCGACGATGCGGTCCGTGCGGTTTTGGTAAATGGCGTAGGCCACCAAGGCCGGGATCGCGATGATCAAACCGAAAGCTGTGGTGTTCAAAGCTTCGGCGATACCTTGACCCAGGAGCAATGAGCGCTCGGCTGGATTCGCACTGGTCACCGAGGTGAATGAGGCGATCAAACCCGTGACGGTACCAAGAAGACCGAGAAGTGTTGCAACGTTACCGTACACCGCCAAGAAGCCGGTGCGACGATCGATGATGCCGATCTCTTGCGTGAGTGCTTCGTCCATGCGCGCTTGCACTTCTTCGTCGCCGCCGCCGGCTTGGCGAACAGTGAGACCGGCGTTCACGACACGGCCCATAGAAGTATTCGGTGCTGCCATTTCAACGTAGGACTTCGCCTCGTTGAATTGGCCGAGAGAAATGAAAGTCAAAAGCTTGTTGCGAAGATCCGCAGGAGCTTGACGATAATTTTTGTAAAGAGCGATCGCACGTTCGATCACGATACCGGTAGCGATAAAGCCCACCAGCAAAATGAAGTGCATGAAGAATCCGCCGGCCTGGTAAAATTTAATCATAGACATCTGTATTCCCTCCGTAGAAACACACAAAAATAATTTGACTGTGTGATTCTTTCGAAAGCGAAACGCTTTTGACAGGAAATAATAACTTACAATTTCATTCTGGAATTACTTGAGCGGAACGCTCGCGGGAGTTCTATCTGTCTGAAGATGAAGAGATTTCTCGGTAGGGGCAAGCTCCCACTCCCCGAGCCAGACTTTTCCGTTGCTCTTCACGCTCAAAAGATAATCTAAAGAGCGGCCGGGAGCTTCGAGTTGATACAGGGTTTCGCCGGCGCTGGTGAGCAAGGTGTAGTGCCCGTTGCTCGCGGCCCCTAACAACGTGTGGCCATGGTAGTTCACGGCTTCGAAAGACAGCAGTGTGCGCGACATCGCCACCGAGACGCTGTGACGAATTTTGTGCTGATCATCGACTAACTTGAGCAGACCTTCTTCGTCGAGCGCGACCCACACGCCCGTTGCCGTGAGCACGGGTGCCGTGGTGATCGCGCTTTGACCCAATTTCACGGACGTGAAATCTTTGTCGCGCTGAACGTGATAGAGGCGCCCTTCTTCGTTGCCGACCCACACACTCTCCGCCGTCACAGCCATCGGCCCCAGGGCCGATCCCGGAGAGAGCCGCCACAGTCGTTCGGTTTCAAGTTTACGATTGAGCTCTAGCAAGAAACCTAAATCCGTCGCCACCAACAATCTCGGACCATACACACTCAACTCGGCCTCGTGACGGGCCTCGCTGATTTTGCTTTGTGTTTGAATATCTAGATCACTATCCAGGACTATGACCCGCACGTCTTGGTAGCGGGCCGCCAGCACGACGAGCTGATCGCCGACGACGGCGATGTCCTTGAGCCAGGTGTTGTCTTGAAACTGCTGGGATTTTTTGAGCACACCTTGAGCGTCAAAGCCCAACACCCGGCCATCCTGTGTGCCGGTCCACACCAGGCCCTCATGCTCCACCCAAGAAGACTCCGCGGAAACACTTTTGGCCATCGCGAGTCGATCAGTGGAGGGAATGATCTGCTGAGAAACGAGCTCTCGGTCTTCGCTTAAAATCTGCAGACTGCCGTGGGCGCCCTCTCCGTCACAAAAGGCCCACCACGTTCCAAAACCAGTCTGGCGAGGTGTGGCGCAACGGGCTTCGCTTTGCGAGACGCTCTTGGCCACCCAGGTTTTGGGAAGCTGGCGAGCTGCAGACGCAGGAGTTCTTTGGGGTGTGGTTGAACACCCTCCCAACAGGACAAATATGAGAGTGACAAAAAATCCTTCTTTCCTCATAGTCAACTTATCGGTGGAAAAAGCTCGGAATTGACCGGGCAATACACTCAGGAGTTCCTGTGGGACGAGCGGAAGAACAGGTCAGCGAAGCCTTTGATCTTAAGACCTACTTGCGGGCCCGTGAGGTCACGAAGACCATCGTCAACGAGCTCGCCATGAGTCTCGCTCCCGGCACGGATGAAGTGGAGGCCCACGAGCTCTGCAAGAGCATTTTTGCCCGCCATGGGGTCGCGAAGCTCTGGCACCCCAGCAAGATCCGCTTCGGGAAAAATACCCTGTGCACCTTCAAGGAAGTCTCTGAGCCGAACGTGCGCCTCGGGATGGGCGAACTCTTTTACGTGGATCTCGGTCCGGTCGTCGCCGGCCACGAAGGTGACTACGGCGAGACCTACCGCTGTGGCGGCGGTTCCGATCCGTTGATCAGCGCCAGCCGCGAGATTTTTAATGTCACGGAAAAGGCCTGGCGCGAACAGGGCCTCACTGGCGAAGGTCTCTACAAAGTCGCCACGGCCGCAGCTAAAGAGCGCGGCTTCAAGCTCGACCTGCGCAGTGACGGCCATCGCTGCGGTGATTTCCCCCACGCGGTTTTCCACAAGGGTGGCTTGGGCGAGTTCAACACGCACCCCGTGCCGGGGCTATGGATTCTAGAAATCCATCTGGTGGATGAGGCGCGCGAGCGTGCGGCGTTTTTTGAGGATGTGTTGGGCCTCCAGGAACTAGAGGCCCAGACAGTTTAGCGGCAAGAGGGATGGCGCAGAAGTGCTTCATCACAACTGACGCTGCTGAATTCGAAGTGTGAAGAGAGCGAGACTCTCTCTGAGCCGCTCACACGAACGAGGCTCTGACCTGCGTACCCAATCAGAGATTCACATAGACAATACGACTCTTGATAGCCGCCACTTCCCTGCTCAAGCGCCGCGACTCGGGCTTCGAGCTGGCGGACGCGATCGGCGATGTTTGATTGGGCCGAGGCGCTGAAAGAAAGGGCCGTGAGAATGAGTGTAAGAATCAATTTCATCGGGGGGCTCCTTAAAGAGTGTTCGCACCATCGCGACTCAGTGAAGGTAGCCCAGATTCATTTTCATAACTGATGTCGTGTATTGTTTGCGGTTGCAGAGGTAACCATCGAGCCGTAACCCCAAAAAGGGTGAAGGACCTGGAAGATCACTCTTCCAAGTCCTTCGGGGGGACGAACTCTTTTGATTTTTTGGACTTACTCTTGGCGCGATCTAACGGTAACTGACCTCTTTTGATAAAGGTACGGCACCAACAGGTTCACCAGAAGCAGTGCTGAGAGAATGAAAAAAAGTGTGGTTTCTTGAGCGATCATGGGACATCTCCTTACATCCGTTAAGCATCCTGCCAGTTATTAAATGGGTGGTTCATCCGTGAACCGAGAGACGTATTTCCTTTTCCGTCTCCACTCTACTTCCTTGAGCCTTTAACTTTTTAAGCAACGTCTGAAACTTCCTGTTTCGTCGGAGGTCTCTCATCCTAAGAGGCCCTCACCGTTCTCAGGATTAGGTAAAGCAGGAACCGTGCCAAGTGTGGTCCGAGGCTTAAGTCCCTAAAGACTCGTCGGGGCGAGGACGAAGTGGTCCCAAAGAGGTGGTGCCGAAAAGGGTTTTAAACGCAAAATGCCCCTGCAACTCGCCCCTCATCTATAGGTATATTGCCGAGTTATTCACTCCCCTTGTGTTGGCCTCAAAAATGCTTACATCCACTTGTCACAACGGCCCGGCCTGTGTGACCCTTTTATTAAGCACAACCGAAGGATATCGATTGTGCGCCAACCACCAGGAGGGTGAACCATGGGCAAACCGCACTACTACCTTATGAAAAATAAGAAAATTCTTCGCCTCGAGGCTAGCGAGCGCTGGGAAGAATTGTCGTGGATCATGCGCTCTCACATTCTTGACACGAACTCGAAGAAGATGAATCAAGAAGAGGCCAACTGGCGCGTGGCCATTTTCCGCGACGAAATCATGGAAGTCGGTGAGTACGTCGAGTACCTCCACTCTCCGCAGGCGATCGTGGATGCGGAACTGTGGGCGGAAGCGGTTTAAGACAAAATTAAATGCTCAGAACTTAAAAGGGTCCTTCCGGGGACCCTTTTCTTTTTGGTAAGATGAAGGACCCCCAGGAGTTTTTATGAGCAGCATGGACAACCCGATTCAGTTTGCCGTCGTCCGCGAGGATCCTTTGATTGAGAAGGAATTGGTCGAACTTCACAAACCCAGGACCGCCCTCCTCATCGGCGGCGGCGGTTGCACGGCCTACACCCTGGCGACACTTTTTCCTGAACTCAAACTCACCCTGGTGGATCCCAATCCAGCGCAGCTGCAGTTGATCGAACGCAAGGCCCAAGCCCTCCAGCGTCTGGGCATGGACCCGAGCATCGTCAACATCGGCAGCGAGACCCCACAAGGCTTGAACGCCTGCGGAAACTTCGAGACGCTGTTCCGCTGCATGCGCGATTTCTGGCGCGCGCTCATTCTGCGCGGGGAAGAACTCGAGCACATGTTCGATTCGGAAAAACGTCTGATGGCGGTGACGGAAACGCTCACCGGTCATCGCTACTGGCCGGTGTCCTTCGATCTCTTCTTCAGTGACGAAATGCTCACCACCATGTTTGGAACCCAGGCCGTGCAGCACGCTCCCAAAGGAAGCTACCCGAACTACTTCCGCGGCATGATTGAAAAAGGACTGAAACGGCCCGGCGCTCTCGAGAACCCGTTCCTGCATCACGCGATGCTGGGGCACTACCTCGAAACCAAACGTGATGCCTGGCCCTTGTACCTCCAGCGCCCCCCGCGCGAGTTCCAGGCCGAGATGCTCAATTGTGCGATTGAAGAAGTGCCCAGCTTCGCCGCTTACGATTTTGTAAACCTGTCCAACATTTTTGATTGGTCATCCCAGGACATGGTGAAAAAACTCGCCGCGCGCCTGGATGCCGAACTCCCCACGGGCGCCGTCGTGATGTGGCGCCAGCTCAACAACGACGTGGCCTTTGAAAAGTATTTCAACGTCGTGAAGTTTGACGAGGCCCAGGGACGAGAGCTGCTGGAGAAAGACCGCAGCCTTTTCTCCACGGGCCTCAAGCTCGGGATCAAAGCCTAGCTCCACACATACTTGGCGCCCCTCGCCTTTTGGCGTGCTTAGCACGCCTACCTAAGTTGTCGTTTTTTGATGGCTAAACTTTCGCGACTAGAATGCCGTCATGCCTCGTCTTAAAAAAGCAGAATTAAGCCCCCAAGAAATCGAAGAGTTTCTCCCGACACTGAGATACTGGGCCCGCCACTATGCCCATCGTGCGCACCAGATTCTAGATTTCGAAGATCTGCTGGTCGTCGGGATGATGGGACTGATGGACGCTGCTCGCCGCTACAATCCTCAGCGCGATGTTCTGTT
>JAIXOY010000319.1 GCA_027486525.1 Pseudomonadota bacterium | reverse complement strand
TCCGTGCAGGTTTCGGTTTCAACCTCGCCGATGTCTGGCCGCGAAGGTGAATACCTCACCAGCCGCCGCCTTGAAGAATTCCTCTTGGCCGCTGTTCGTACCAACGTGTCTTTGAAATTCTCTCCGACAGACGATCCAAAAGTTTTCGTCATGAAAGCTCGTGGTGAGTTGCAAATCGCCGTTGTGTTCGAAGAAATCCGCCGCCAGGGTTACGAACTCATGATCGCTCGTCCACAGGTCATCATGCGTGAAGTAGATGGTCAGCTGGAAGAGCCGTACGAGCGTCTCGTACTCGACGTTCCGAACGAAGCAACTGGCGTGATCACTGAGAAACTCGCTGCTCGTAAAGGTATGATGGCCAACATGATGAACTACGGCGATGGCCGTACGCGCATGGAGTTCGAAATTCCATCACGGGGTTTGATCGGCTACCGCTCAGTCTTCTTGACCGATACGAAAGGCCAAGGCTTGATGTCTTCTTACTTCCTCGGATACCGTCCCCACGTTGGGAAGATGCTTGGTCGCGTGAACGGTGCCTTGGTATCGGATCGCGCAGGCAAGACCACTCCTTACGCTCTCTTCAACTTGCTTGCTTCAGGTAAGCAGTTCGTGAAGCCAACAGAAGAAGTCTACGAAGGAATGGTTGTCGGTGAGCACACTCGTCCGAACGACTTGAACCTTAACGTCTGTCGCGAAAAGCACTTAACGTCAGTTCGTACTGCCGGTAAGGATGAAAACATTATTCTTCCACCAACCCCTAACCGTACCCTCGAATGGGCCTTGGACTGGATTGATGAAGATGAGTGGGTAGAAGTCACCCCGAAAAGCATCCGTATCCGTAAGAAAGAACTGAATTCTAGTAAACGTACCGTCGTCCGCTAAAAAAGCTCAAGTATTGGGTCCTCCTGCCGATAAGTCTGGCAGGAGGCCTTTTATGAAATTCATGTCATTTATGTTCGCTTTGTTCTGCGCCACTGCCGCTTTGGCGAAGTCGGACGAAGGTCTGTTTAATCAGGCCATCCGCGAAGGCATCAAAAGCGAAATGAAAAAAGATGGTGTGGTTTATAAAGTGGTCCCGGGCCGCGCGCCGGCATCAGTGGAAGCCAGTCAGACCGACGTCATTCAAAACGAGCAGAAGTCGCTGGATAAAGTAGAGAAGCAATACAAGCAGCTCGGCTCACCTAAGTGGTAATAAAAAAGGCTCCCTAGGGAGCCTTTTCTTTTATGTTCAGGATGAACGGTATGTCGCCGGAGTCAGGAGACGAGAGGCGACGCTACTTCATCAACTTCGTAAGAATATCAATCGGGAACGGGAAGAACGTCGTGGTGTTTCCACCGTTACCTGCGATCTCGCGCATGGTTTCGAGATAGCGAAGCGTGATACCTTCTTTCTGCGAACCCAAAACAGCGGCTGCTTCCGAAAGCTTCTGAGATGCCATCAACTCACCTTCCGCAGAAATGATCTTGGCGCGCTTCTCACGCTCTGCTTCAGCTTGTTTTGCCATCGCCCGTTGCATTTCAAGCGGAAGATCGATCGCTTTCACTTCGACGTTTGTGACCTTGATCCCCCATGGCTCAGTCAAGTCATCGAGAATCTCTTGGAGACGCGCATTGATCTTGTCACGCTGAGCGAGCATCTCATCGAGTTCATACTGTCCGATGACTGAGCGGAGGGTGGTCTGGGCGATTTGAGCTGTCGCGTGGAAGAAATTCTCAACGCTGATGATCGCTTTTGAAGGGTCAGACACGCGGAAGTAAACCACCGCGTTCACTTTAAGAGTGACGTTATCTTTCGTGATGATGTCCTGAGCGGGAACGTCCATGGTAACGAGACGCAAATCAACCTTCACCATTTTTTCAACGCCTGGAACGAGGACGATCAATCCTGGCCCGCGCGTACCGACGTACTTACCGAGACGAAAAACAACACCGCGCTCGTATTCGTTGAGAATCTTGAAGGTGCTGAAGAGAATGCCCCCAATCACCACGACAAACGGCAAATAGCCCATCAATTCCATAAATACTCCCTGGTTTAAGACTTAATAACGTCGAGTAACAATTCGTCGCCACGCTGCTGGCTCACTTTCACACGATCACCAATCAAAAGCGCGGTCTCGCTTCTGGCCTTCCAAATTTCTCCGAGCACCCGAACCTGATAGATGTGGTGAGTGCCTTGCTGGCCAAGAGACCGCATGACTTCACCTTCTTGGTGAGTGTGATTGAAAAAGTTCTGTTGAGTCGTGCGGTTGCGCGTGAGAAACCACGCGATCGTTCCCAGAGACACAACAATCCCCGCGAGCGTTGAGAAAATGATGGAGTGCTGGACGGTGATCCAGCCGTCCTCGTGGCGGTAAAGAAACAGAGAGCCCGCAGTCAGACAGCCGAGTCCTGCAAGAGCGAGCAGTCCGTAGCTCGTGATGTAAATTTCTAACACCAGCATCACCACGCCGGCGATCAAGAGCACCATCGCGCCGAAGTTCAGCGGTAAAACTTGAAAGGCGATGCCTGCCAAGATGAGGCACAGCACACCCACGGCACCCGCCATGAAACCGCCGGGCGCTTGGAATTCGAAGTAGAGGAGGGCCGCGCCGAGGATGAAGAGGATGTAGGCCGTAGTTGGATTCGCAAAGATGTTCAAGAGCTGCTGACCAGCATCCATCTCACGAATTTCAGTTTCTACAATCGGAGCAAATTTGATCAAGCGTTTCTGGCCTTGCAGAATGACCGTCTTCTCCTGGTAGAGCGCGCGGATGCCATCCAGCGATGTCACAACGCCGTCGGTGATGTTTTTCTTCGCGGCATCTTCCGCGGTGAATGATGCTGCGGTCGTTACCATGCTGACGAAAGCCTCAGCGTTGCGTCCGCGTGTCGTCGCCAAAGAGCGCACAAGTGCGGTGAGATCGTTTACGGCTTTCGCGCGGCCATCACCTTCTTTGATGTCTTCTCCGAGCCCGACAGGAGTTGCGGCGCCGATGTTCGTCCCACGATTCATGACGAGCCCATGAGCGCTGCTGGCGATGATGGCCCCAGCACTCGTGGCCGAGGCGCCTTCTGGCGTCACCCAGATGACTACGGGATGCGTGGACTTTCCGATAGCGGTGATGATGTCTTTGGTGGTGCTTACGAGGCCACCGGGTGTGTTGAGCTTCACGACAAATAAGGTGCTCTTGGTAGCTGCGGTGCGAGTGAGCTCGGTTTGCAGGTAGTTCGCGACCGCCGGGTTGATGGTCGCGTCGACTTCCAGCACAACCAGACGATCTAGGGTTAAATCCGTGATGGGATCGACTCCGCCATGAACGTGAGGGAGGACAAGCAGGGCCAAGATAGCTACAATAAATGACCTTATCATGAGAGGACTTTAATCCCTCCCTGCGGCATCCGTAAAAAGGAATTCTAGTTGTGGCTACGCGTAAATTAACCTTTTATCGGGCGGCCATCCTTAACCCTAAGGATGATAAGACCTGTGAGTTTTGGGCCGACGGCGTGTTGGTCTCTGAGACCTCGCAGAAAGGCGTCTCACGCATTAAAGAAATCCTGCCGTACCGGGAGGCGTGCGAAAAGTACGTAGAAGATTTTGGGAACTCCAATCTCTTTGAATTCCGCCATGGCGTCATTGTTCCCGGTTTCTTTGATATGCATTTTCACTGGGTGCAAGATGATGTGCGCTTGATGCCGAAAGATTCGCTCCTGCAGTGGCTGGAAAAATACACGTTTCCTACGGAAGCAAAGTACGCCGCAAAGTCTTATGCGCGCTCGCATGCCAAGAAGTTCTTTCATCGTTTGAGCAAGGCCGGAACTCTGGGTGGCGCCTGCTATAGCTCGGTCCATGACCACGCCCTCGATTATGCCATGAGCGAAGTGAAAGGTGATATTCTCATTGGGAATGTACTGATGACGATGCAGTCTCCGAAATCGCTGCAGCAGACAAGTAGAGATGCGATCAAGTCCGCCCAACGTGGCATGCGCAAATACAAGCATCGCTACGTTCTCACTCCACGATTTGCCATTGCGACTGATCCTCACACCATGAGAACCACGGCGCTGGAAGCGAATCGGCGCAAGATTTTTAAGCAGTCTCATTTGAGCGAGACCCCGGCCGAAATCAAGTATGTGATGGAACTCTACAAGCAGTTCCCGGCCTACAAGAGCGCGAAGAGCTACACGGAGATCTATCACAGGGCCGGCATGCTGGGCGCGCGCTCGCTGATGGGGCATGCGATTCACTTAAAGCCCACGGAACTCAAGCTCCTCAAGAGCACAAAAACAGCTCTCGTCCACTGCCCATCGTCCAACGCACCTTTGCGTGAGAAAGGACTCGGTTCTGGGTTGTTCGACTTCCGAAAGATTGAGCGCCAAGGCATTCGCTGGGCCCTGGGGAGCGACATCGGTGGCGGACCTTTCTTGTCGATGCTGGACGTGATGCGCTCATTCGTTCAACAGCACGGTCGCAAGGGCCGTCAGCAGGCGACGTTTGTGAAAGCGCTCTACCGTGCCACCTTAGCTGGTGCGGAGATCTTGGAAGTGGCTCATCGCACGGGCAGTCTGGATGCCGGCAAGGAAGTGAATTTCGTCGTCTTAAAAGGTCCGTCAGGAACTCACAAGGATGCCGAAGGGTTGCTTAAGAAGCTGATTGGCCAAGTCGCGAAACGAGCGGATTTCGACAAACAAGTTCTGGCCACCTATTGGCAGGGGCGCACTCTCTGAGAGAGGATAGGCCCATGCCTCAAGTTCTCTACATCGATGATGAGCCGGATATCTTAGAACTCGCGGAGATTTACTTCGCTGAGCGCGGCATTAAGATTCAAACCGCGACGTATGCGCTTGATGCCTTCAAGCTCTACGAGGAGAACGCTTTTCCAGTTGTTGTAAGCGATGCCCGCATGCCCGGAATGAAGGGGACTGAGGTCTATCAGCACCTCTGTTCGCAGTATGCCTTCAAAGGGCATTTCATCCTAGTGTCAGGCCACTACGAGTCTCATGAGAAAGATGCTGTTCCCGCTGGAATCGCGCTCGTTTTCACGAAGCCCATTGATTTTGATGAGCTCATCAACACAGTGATCGACTTACTTAAGACCTAATTTTTTATCGTCTAATTCAAGACTAATAGGGCAGTGATCTGAGCCCAAGATATCGGCGTGGATTCGTGCCTTCTTGACAGCGGGCATGAGGTCTTCGGAAACAAAGAAGTAATCAATCCGCCAGCCGATATTTTTCTCCCGACAACCTGGGCGATTGCTCCACCACGTGTAGGCGCCCGCTGCTTTGGGATTAAAATGGCGAAAAACGTCGACCATGCCATCTTTTTGAAACTCATCCAGCCACGCACGTTCGTTGAGCAAGAAGCCGGTGGTGTTTTTGTTGCTCACGGGATTCGCTAAATCAATCGGGTGATGGGCGGTATTAAAATCGCCGGTGATAATCACGGGTTTTGTTTTTCTTAAGGCCTTCACTTTATCTTGAATCGCCGCACAGTATTCCATTTTAAAAGGAACGCGCGCGTGATCACGTTGGCCGTTGGGGAAATAGCAATTCAGCAAATAGGCCCAACCTAAATCATGGATCAAAGTACGACCTTCGCTGTCGTAAAGCTTTATTTCAAGTTTTTTCGTGTCAACAATTTTTTGTCGACTCCAGGTCGCGACACCAGAATAACCTTTCTTATCGGCCACGGTGCTGTGCAGTTTAACGCGCGGTAAGTTTTTCACATCTTCGGGGAATTGCTCCTCTGAAGCGCGGGTCTCCTGTAGACATAAGATATCAGGAGAAGTCGTAGTGAACCATTCAAGAAATCCCTTCTTATGTACAGAGCGGATGCCGTTGACGTTCCACGAAAAAAGCTTCAACCGTTTTTTCCCATTGCTTAATTTTTGCTGAAAGAGGTTAGAATGGTTCTACCAATTTTTTTGGGGATGATGAATGACATTCCAAAAAAAATGACTAGAATCTGCTTTCGCCCAACAGAAAGTTTCCAGGAGTGGCCATGCGCTGTTTTAAAAATATTGCTCAGTTAATTCGTTCTCGTCGCATGAATCACCCGAAGGGCTACTCTCAATCAGAACTCTCACATCTCCTTGGTTATAAGAACGGCCAGTTCATCTCTAACGTTGAGCGCGCGCTCTGTAACATCCCACTCAAGATGTTGAAGCGCGTTTCTGAAGTCTTGGACATTCCTTCTGAGGAATTGAAGGGCGCGATCTTGAAAGACCAGGAAGAGACCCTCAATAATTACCTCTACAATCAGAAGCCATCGAAGAAAGAAAAAGAGACGGGCGCGACTGAGCTCAAGAAAGTTTCGATGGAAAACGAACTCTCGGCCACTGGCACAGACGGTCTCTAGAAAGCTCAAAACAAGCACAATTAAAAAAGGCTCCTTCCGGAGCCTTTTTTATTTTGATGCTTTGTAAGCCTCGTAATCGGCATAACTGCCGGAGGTTTCTTCACGATCCTTCTCGTAGGCCTTGAAGGCTTCCATTTGAGCAGGCGTGATGTGCGGATCTTGGAACTCACCTTCAGTCGCAACAGGTTCGGCCATGGCCGGCATATCGCGGTTACCTGAATACGTGAGGTCGAGACGGTAGCGCTCTACGTGATTAAGCAGGGCTTCTTTTTGGAGAGGATTGAGGCGCTCCTCAAAGCGGCGCAGTTGCTCAATCGTGCCAAAGAAGTTCTTTTCCAGGCGACGACGATGACGGCCTTCATCGCGGTTAAAATCCTCATAATACTTACGACGATTAGTCAGGTGCTGCTCAAGCAGGTTGAGGTACTTCTGGACCACCTGAGCGGGCGAGAGCGGACGCCCTGAGCGACGACGACGTGAGCGGCGCTGGCCGCCACCACCACCGCCATTGCCTGAAGCTTGTTGGCGGTTTTGGCCGTTTCCTTGACCGCGCGGGGCCTGGTTCTGCTGACCACCACCGGTACGGGGGGAATTGTCATTCCGTGGGCGACGATTACGGTTGTTTGAATTCTGGACCATAACTCACGATGCTATTCTCGAGGTCTTCTCTTGTCCAGGAATTGAACGGATAAAAGACTCACACTACGCTCCGCGCGTCTCGTATAATGACGAGCAAATTCAATCTTGGAGGACTTCCATGTCAAAAAAACGCGTTAAAGTTGCTGTTACCGGCGCCGCCGGCCAAATCGGTTACGCCTTGTTGTTCCGTATCGCTTCAGGACAAATGTTTGGCCCTGAAACAGAAGTTGAATTGCAGCTGCTCGAGCTTGAACAAGCCTTGCCGGCCCTGAAGGGTGTCGCGATGGAGCTCGAAGACTGTGCTTTCCCATTGCTTCGTAACATCGTCATGTCATCGGACGTGAACGTGGCTTTCAAAGACGTCAACTGGGTCGTTTGTGTAGGTTCTGTTCCACGCAAGGACGGCATGGAGCGCGCCGATCTCTTGAAGATTAACGGCGGTATCTTCACCGCCCAGGGCAATGCTGTTGAGAAGAATGCTGCCAGCGATGTGCGCGTGTTCGTGGTGGGTAACCCATGCAACACCAACTGTTTGATCGCTATGAATAACGCCAAAGGCATCCCGGCCGATCGTTTCTTCGCCATGACCTCTTTGGATGAAAACCGCGCTGTGACTCAGCTCGCACAAAAAGCGTCTGCGCCAGTAACCGCTATCAGCAACATGACGATCTGGGGTAACCACTCGGCCACGCAATATCCGGACTTCTTTAACGCTAAAATCAACGGCAAGCCCGCAACCGAGGTCATCACAGATCACGAGTGGCTTAAGGGCGAGTTCATGAAGACCGTTCAGCAGCGTGGCGCTGCCATCATTAAGGCCCGAGGGGCAAGTTCAGCAGCTTCAGCCGCCAATGCCGTTGTCGACGGTATCCGCCGCCTGACCACTGATACTCCGGCCGGTCAGACCTATTCGATGTGCCTGGCCTCTAATGGCGAATACGGCGTCGATAAGGGCCTGATCTTCTCTTTCCCGATCCGTGTAGAGGGCGGCAAAGTGAAAGTCGTCGAAGGCATCCAGCATAACGAATTTGGCCAAGAGAAGTTCAAGGCCACTCTCGAGGAATTGCGTGCCGAGCGTGACTCCGTTAAGTCGATGAACCTGATCTAAGATAATTACGAGGGCCAGAATGTTAAGATTCTGGTCCTCGTCCTCAAACGTCTCGCACCGCTCCTAAAAACCTTGCAATTCTTACCCCCGTCCCCTATAAAAACCCTTCAAGTTTTTTGGGGGTGCCGCGATGGTGACTTTGACTGAGAAAGTTAAGCTTTCTGGATTCAACAATCTGACCAAGATTGTGAGCTTCAACCTTTACGATTTCAACATCGCCATGACCGAAGAGCAGCGCCAGAGTTACATCGCGTACATCGATGAGAAGTACTGCGCAGAAAAAATTCGTGATATCGCCCGCGAAATCTGCCGCATCATCGATGCCAACATCCTGAACGAATCTATTCAGAACTACGATCCAGTCGGTGCTTCAACCATGACGCTCATGAGCGACATCGCTGGTGGTAAGTGGGAAAACACTTCGGCCAACACCACGGCTTCTGTGAAGATGCACTTGGATAAATCCCACATCACGACGCACACGTACCCGGATGCTTCAGACCCGGAAGGGATTTGTACGTTCCGCGTAGACATCGACGTCGCCACCTGCGGCGAAATCAT
>JAIXOY010000255.1 GCA_027486525.1 Pseudomonadota bacterium | reverse complement strand
CTGAATCTTGAGCGGGAAAAAACTAATCAATCTCTCCTCAAGGCCCATGAAAACACTGAGGATAAAACGAATAAGACTGTGGATGATGAGCGTGCCCTCGCCGACGAAGCAACCACAATCTCACGAAACAAAGCAGACGCTCATCGCGACATCGCCCGCAAATCTCCGGATTACGACATCGAAGATGAGCGCCAGGAAAACGATGAACGACTCTTGAAAGAGCGAAAGCAGGCCGATCAAGCGGTTGAGCTTGAGCGGAAGCGCGTTGACCAATCTATCGAACAAGAGCGAGAACTCAAAAGCAAAATGGCGATTCGTGTCTTGGAGCGCGAAAGAAAGATCACCGATCGAAACTTGGGCGATGAGCGCTTTAAAACAGATACGCTTGTCATGAAAGCCGCGACCGAGCATTCAATAACTAAAACAGCGCTGACTTCCCGTGAGGAATTTTTGGCGATCGTCAGTCACGACCTTCGGAATCCCATCGGCGCCGCGGCGTCCTGCGCCGACATGCTCCTCGAAGATGCGGCCTTCGAAAAACTGGACCCGGAAGTGAAGCACTGGGTGCACTTCATGAAAAGAAACGTGGATGCGTCGTTGCGACTCATCTCCGATCTCTTAGACGTGGAACGCATTGCTCAAGGAAAAGTGACCCTCAAGCCGAAGACCATTTGTGTGGGAGACATCGTCCGTGATTCGGTCGAGACCTTTGTGCTGGCCGCTGCGGCGAAAACCATTCTTCTTCGGACGGTGCCCGGTGACTTCAAGAGTGAAGTGTACGGAGATCCCGATCGGATCCGCCAGGTCATTACGAACATTGTCAGCAACGCCGTGAAGTTTACCCCCGATGGCGGAATTATCACCGTGAGTATTAAAGCTGAAGACGAACTGGTGCGTGTTTCAGTGCTAGACACTGGCCCGGGTATCCCAAAAGAGAAGTTAGGCCAAATTTTCGATCGCTTCGCCCAGCTCGCGTCCAAGGATCGCACAGGGCTCGGCTTAGGATTGTACATTTCTAAGATGCTGATCGAGGCCCACGGCGGCAGTTTATCTGTGGAGTCGAACGTGGGTGTTGGAAGCAACTTCAAAATCTGTATTCCGAAACGTTGCGTGGCCTAATTTAGAAAGCCCCCGGCCAGAGTATGGCAAGGGGCGATGAATTCATTGAACCTGACTCACAAGTGTCTTGAGTCTGCTAGAGAGCGTCGCCAGCACTTCCGACGAACGTAACGTCTCTTCA
This sequence comes from Pseudomonadota bacterium, assembly GCA_027486525.1. Lineage (GTDB taxonomy): Bacteria > Bdellovibrionota > Bacteriovoracia > Bacteriovoracales > Bacteriovoracaceae > UBA6144. The sequence continues at coordinate 8,929 of JAIXOY010000255.1, read as the reverse complement.
CATTTCTGCGCACTCTGCGTGGCCCCGGTAGAGACGGCCTGAATGACTTGCGCAATGTTCTGCACACCGACCTTCGATTCGCCGATGACTCGAGACACTTCGTTGGTCGTGGCGGTCTGCTCTTCGATGGCCGCGGCGATGGCGCCCGAGATGGAATTGAGCTTTTCCATGGCGCCCGAGATGCTACCGATGGCGCCGATGGCAGTCGTCGTGTTCTTCTGGATCGACCCAATCTTATTCGTGATATCTTCGGTGGCCTTCGCGGTTTGCTTCGCAAGTTCTTTGACTTCGTTCGCGACCACGGCGAACCCTTTTCCGGCATCTCCCGCTCGCGCGGCTTCGATGGTGGCGTTCAGAGCAAGAAGATTTGTCTGCTGGGCAATAGAACTGATGACTTTGATGACGTTGCCGATCTCGTTCGAGCTCGCTCCGAGTAATTGCATGATCGTATTCGCTTCGAGAGCGTTGGCCAACGTGGTCCGCGACATTTCGGAGGATTCGTTAGACGAGCGGGAGATTTCTCGAATCGACGCCACCATTTCTTCGGTCGAGGCGGCGACCGTTTGAACGCCGACCGAAAGTTGTTCCGAGGACGCGGCGGCGATGGCCGAATCCGCGGAGGTCTTCTTTGCATTTTCATTAATCATGACGGCACTTTCCTTGAGGGCCTCCGCGCTCGTGGCCAGACCACTTGCGGTTTCGCTCAAGGTCGCGATCATGTTCCGGAGTGCCGTTGAGTCCGTCGCGATCATCACGACTTTTTTGACTCGTCCGGTTTCGTCTGCGACGGGGGCGTAAACCGCCTGCAGATAGATCTCTTTCCCGGTTTTTGTGATCTGCTTAAACACCCCACTACGACTCTTGCCTTCGTTCAGCTCGCGCCAGAGTCTTTCGTAGTCAGGCGAGTCCACGTACGACTTGTCACAAAGCTGGCGGTGGTGTTTTCCTTTGATCTCACTTTCGTGGTAGCCAAAGAGTTCGAGGAAGATCTTATTTCCCGAAAGCAAGTTCCCCGCGGTGTCGTATTCGTTGTAGGCGAAGGAGCCATCGATGGCACGAAGAACGCCACGCATGTTCTGTCGCTCGAGCTCGGTCTCCGTGATGTCGTAGCGAACGCCGAGGTACTTTTTTGGCTTCCCATTATCGCCGAGGATCGGAGCGATGACGGCATCGACGTAGTAGGGAGTGCCATCTTTGGCGCGGTTCTTCACGATGCCGCGAAACATCTTGCCGCGCCCAATCGTCGCCCACATTTCCTTGAACACCTCTTTTGGCATGTCCGGGGAGCGGGTCGTGTTGTGGGGTTTCCCCATGAGTTCTTCCCGGCTGTACTTGGAGACCTCGATGAACTTCTCGTTCATCGACATGATGTCACCTTTCAAGTTGGCTTCCGAGACGATGCTGGTGAGGTTCATGATGTCGGTGCGAACCTTGAGCTCCATCTTGACCGTTGTGACATCCGTGGCAAGCTGAATGATCTTGGTGATCTTTCCGTTCTCATCTCTGACGGGGAAGTAGGATGACTTGAGCCAGATTTCTTTTTCATTTTTCCCGATGCACTTGAACTCACCGGATTGAGGTTCCCCTTCGCTGAGTTTATTCCAAAACTGCTTTTTCTGAAGATCGTTTAAGGTTTCGTCTTTCATGAAGAGGCTATCTTGTTGTTGCAGCACGGTGCTGAGTTCTTGACCCACGGTATTCAGAAAAGTAGGGCTTGCTTTCGTGATGCGACCGTCCAGATCATATTCTGCGATCGCCTGGGATTGGAAAAGTGCTTCCGAGAGCAACTTGAATTCGGCGTTGCTATCCCGGGCCGTGAGTGTTTGTGCGTTCTGTGACATCCTGTCTCCTTGCTAGATGATCATCGTCTTGATGATGTTAGCCATTTTCACAAAAGAAGAAGGAACACGGGGCAGCTATTATGATGATAAATAACATGGATTGCTAGACGGATAGGGGATTGATTTGATTAGCTATCGACTAAGATTATGAAAATATAGATTTATTTTTCTTTTGTTGCTCCCTTAATATTTTAAAATGGATGCAACATCTCTAAAAACGTGGCGAAGATGGAAAATGAAAATGCCTTCAAGAACATGATCAATCCAGTTGTGGTCAAGAAGACGAGCTCCGTCTTTAAAGCGGTTCATCCCGCATTCGATGAGAAGAACTTTCAAAAGATATCTGCGAAATTAAAAGACCTGGAGCTCAAGGCGAGAGTCCTTGCGATCACGGAAGGGTTAAGAATTGGACTTCCTGAGAATTTTTCAGCGAGTGCCAAGATCCTAGAGAAAGTGCTCGCAGAGAAGAAACTTACAGGCTTTGAGCTCTGGCCTATCTCCGAATACATCTCGCAATTTGGAACGAACCATTTCGATGAGTCCCTCGAACTCATGTACCAACTGACTCAGCAGTTCACCTCTGAGTTTGCCATCAGGCCTTTCTTGCTTAAAGATCCGAACCGCATCTTGAAGAAATTTGAAGCCTGGCTTACTGACGACAATGTTCATGTCCGTCGCTGGATTTCAGAAGGAACAAGGCCGCTGCTTCCGTGGGGGGCGAAGATTCCATCTTTCGTGACGACGCCGGCCACCATCCACTTGCTCGACGCTTTGAGATACGACGAAGAACTGTATGTTCGCAAGAGCATCGCCAATCATCTGAACGATATATCCAAGCATCACCCGGAGCTTGTGGTTGAAACCCTCAAGGGATGGGTGAAGGCCGCCCCCAAGAATCATCGAGAGAAAATTGATTGGATCAAGAAACAAGCTTTGCGCACCTTGATCAAAAAAGGGCATCCGAAAGCTTTAAGCTTGATGGGAGTGGCAGATAAAACAGAGGTAAAAATCTCGCAGCTTAAACTGAACAAAGAAAAATTTAAGCTCGGCGAAACGTTGGAGTTTAATTTTGTGCTTGAATCGACAGGATCGACGGCACAAAAAATTATCGTGGACTATGGCATTGGCTTTTTAAAATCCAATGGATCGATCTCAACGAAGATGTTCAAACTCAAGACAGTCGAGCTGGCCCCTAAGGAAAAGCTTGTCATTAAGAAGAGCCATTCACTCAAGGCCATCACCACCACCACGTTCTATTCAGGCGAACATGAACTCGCCTTGCAGGTGAATGGAAAAATTCTAAAGAAAACTGCCTGGCAGTTTAAGGTGTAATGTGTATCAAGGAATGTGTCTCTGCGAAGCCGTCCACTGGAAGTTCACGGCACCCATCGAAAGCGTGACGGCTTGTAACTGCACCGCTTGTAGCCGCTACGGTGTCTTATGGGCCTACGGCCATGAAGGCGTGGACGTCAGCGTGACTGGTCCTGGGAAGTCATATATTCGCGGAAGTAAATGTCTCGAGTTTGTTTTCTGTGGGGAGTGTGGCTGCCTGGCCGCTTGGAAATCTCTCACTCTCAACAAAGAAGGGAAGCGGCGAGTGGCCGTCAACGTGCGCTTGATCGAGAGACCTGAAATGATAGCGGACCTACCGATCGATCATTTCGATGGATTGAATACTTTCCTGGATCGGCCGCAGGATCATCGGTGTGTGAAAGACATGTGGTATTAAGTTGGTTTTTCCATAACGTACACAGTACTGGTCACTTTAATCCCTTGATTGATTCTCGTGCGACCTTGCATCTTAAAACCCATTTTGGGCCAGAAGGCCATTCCTACACCATTGGTGTCGTTCACTCCGAGCTGGATAGAATCTACTGCAAATTGATGGAGGTATTCTTCTGTTAGGTCATAACTCGCTTTACCTAATCCCATACCCTGGAATTTCTCATCAATGACTAAGAGTCCGATCCAAGCAACCTTACTGTTTGGGTATCCGATGATAATCTCAACAACACCCACGGGGATGGATTCATTCTCAATCAGAAGTACATGCTTGCTATCAGCTGTGCAGTGAGGGGGAAGATCTTCAAAAACATTCTTGGCCGATCCAGCATTCGGAACACCGTCGATTTTCATGTAGTACGACGGAGCAGCGTCAAGAATCGCTTGTACGATGGCCTGGTCTTGCGAGCAGATCTTGCGAAGTATGATCGAATTTTTCAATTATCGATTTCCCAGCAACTTAATTCGCTCTAAGCGGGTCGTCTCATTCGCCTTGAACCACTCATCCTTGCCCAGATGCTCGTAGGCAAGTGCAAAGTACTTCTGGCTTTCAGGTTGATCGTCGAGGGCGAGGTGAAGCTCACCCAGTTCCTCAAACACGTAGCCATCGTTCTCTTCAGTCTCGATCGCCTTCTGGATTTTGAGTGCCTCCGCAAACAGATTCAAAGAGCGGTATGTGCGAGCGATGCACCACTTAGCGACACGGATGGTTGACGGCGTCTTCTTGGCCTCCCGAAAAGCCAGCGCTTTCTTGAAGATCTCTAAGGCTTCGATAAACTGGCCCTGCTCGTGGTAGGTCCAACCGATGTTGTTGTAGAGCGAACCGAGCCAATCTCTCGCCTTGGTGTCTGAAGAACTTTCCGCCAACTTTACGGCGAGCCGATTCCACTCCATCTGTTTTTTCGGATCAGCTTCAGCGATGGCGATCATGTGCAAGGCATCCACGGCGAGATCGTCTTCCTTGGCTTTCATCGCCAACTCAGAAGCCTGCACGAACAAGGGCAACGCCGCTGCTTTGTTCTTCGAAGAATTCCAAACCCGGCCGCGTTCCAGCTGGTAGCGGATGGTGGCGAGGGGCGTGGAGGTGTTGAGCCGGGTCTCAACGTGATTCAACAGTGCGTGGGCCTCTTCGAACTTTCTCTGGAGCCCGAGGGCCCGTGCGATCTGCGTGTGGATTTGCAGTTCAAAATCCAAATCGTGCGATTCTAAAAGTAGCGCTCGGAACTTGATCTCTGTGCCGACAGCATCACTGAAGTTCCACTGGTCTTTAATGCTAAAAGGGGTGCTCAAGGCCGATCCTTAGAAAAATTGATGTTCCGATTTTACCTCCTTTTTCTCGCCGAAATATCATTCATGCTTGCCGCAGTGTTTCTTTTTGGCGCTTGACCCATTCTTTGCTTGCCTTGCTTTCCTTGAATGCATCTAATTTCCTTATACATTACTTAAGGTTGACCCCATGAAATTTGCCTCCTCTTTGCTACTTTGTGCTCTTACCTCCCTGACCTACGCCTCAGAGAAGGCGGCGGATTTTATTCCGGAAGCTTCGGGCCTGTGCCGTGTGGGAGCAACTCTCGTCATCGCGGGAGACGAGGAGCCGAAAGCACTGTGGCTGGCGACCGATGCGGGACGGATCACCAATGTAAAACTAAGCGGAGCAGCTTGGGATGACATGGAGGGCCTCGCCTCCGTCGACGAGCGCTTGTTCTTCGCTTCGACTTCCCACAGCAGAACGAAGAAAGGGAAGAGGAAACCCGAGCGCGAACAGCTGATGCTCATGGAACTCAGCGAGAAGAAAATTCGCGCCGTGCATACCTGGTCCCTTCGCGAGCTCGTGCTGACTGAGCTTGCGAAATCTTTTGGAACTCAGCTGGACATGAAAACCGTGGAAGGAGCTTCACCGGACGAGGGTGGACTCAACATCGAAGGCTTGGCCTTTCACGGCGGAAAACTTTATCTGGGGCTTCGCTCACCGGTCACCTCTCAGGGCAAGGCGCTCCTGCTCGTGATCAAGAATGGAAACGAGCTCCTCCAAGGTCGCGCACCTTTGTTCGAGCAAACCCTAAGCTTAGAACTCGCGGGCAAGGGGATTCGCGGTTTGGATAGTACGCCTCAAGGGCTCTTGGTTTTAAGTGGTTCGAGCACCGATGCTACGGAGACCTTTGGGTTAGCCCAATTTGACGTCGGACAACGGACGCTGGGCGATTTTAATATCAAGGGGTTCGAGAACCTGGTTCGGCCAGAGGGGCTTGTTGCTGAGCTCAATGGTGATGTCACAGTTGTGCAAGACTTTGAACAACCCGAGACACAAGCTGTCCTCGTTCGCTTGAATCCTTAGGTCCGCTGACATAAGCTCTGCCTCCGAAACACCCCTTAGGAGGACTTATGAAATTTATCGTTTTGGCACTCGTTGCCGCTTTCTCAATCTCAGCGATGGCCACTGAGTTCAACGCAAAACTCGATCGCGTTATTTGCACCATCAACAACAGCAAGTTGGTGCGCACTCAGTACATGAACAAAGCACGCACTGTGAGCTTCACCGATAACAAGACCGTCGCCATCGCCGGTGTCGAAACGTTGTTGCCGAAAGTTTTGGAAACCGCAGCTGTGACTCCAGCGGACATGGAGCAAGACTACGTCTTCACCATGACTCACGAAGGGAAGACGTACGTGCTCGACGTGAAGGACTCACCGGAAACACAAGTTCTCATTCGTTTGATTGCGCAAAGCTGCCGCTAGGATTTTATGAAATTTGGTGGATTGTCCGAGCAAGAAGTCGCTAAAATTTCAGACATTCTCAATGGAGAGGGGATTCCCTTTTCCGTTGAGAGTGATGCGGACATGCAGGAGTACAACACAACTTCCATGCAAAACAATCTTCGGCATTTCACGCCTCCCAGTATTTCCACGCATGTGCTAGCGATCCTCATCGAGGACGAATCGTTTCTCAAAACGTCAGAGGGTGCGAGAGCGAAGCTTTTGGATTTCGGGATCACTGATAAGGCACCGGAAGAGTTTCAGCCATTCTCCGGTACCACGATTCACAAAGAACTCGTTCATGGCCCTCGGCGTGTGATTGGGTTCAATCTGAAGCATCAGCTCATTGTGGGATTGATCATGCTGGGATTGATGTATCTCGTGAAAACCTATCTCTGATTGTTGCGGCGCACTCGCAAGTAACGTTGTCGGGTAATAAGTACCATTGTTTTTGCTGCCAGTCTTTGTAAAATACAGACATGAAAATTTGCTTATTTCTGATGTGTTTCCTGCTCCTTGGATTACTCCCAGCTTTTGCTCAGAATAATTCCCAAGGGCGTGGTTTTTTTGGCTCCGTCGCTGCGAAGGGTGGCCTCGGAAGTGCTGGCACAGATAGTGATTCCATTGAATCCCGCGACCTCTACCGCTACGGTGGTGAGCTCACGCTCGGCTATCGCTTAGGGACGCTCCTCTTCGGTGGCTCTGCGGAATACAATCTCTGGCGACAAAAAACCAAGCCTTCTGAAGTCGATGACACCAACATGTCCGGTCGCCAGCTCAACGTCGCGCCGATCGTCGGTGTCGGACTTGGACCGTTCATGTTTCAGGCGAAGACGCATTTGATGTCGTCGGTCACGCTCGATAAGAAAACGAGCAGCGGAGATGAAGTGGTGTACACGTCAGCTAAGTTCCCGGCGTATTCGGCGCAGATCAACTACCGCTTAGGTGGCCGATCCTACGTCGGCGTGGAGTACTCGAGCATCACCTACCAGAAGGTCGAGGTCGACGGAGAGTCGGCGAAGCTTGAGTCAGAGAATGAAATCACTTACAGCGGATGGGGGCTCGTGTATGGGCTTATGTTCTAAGATGAAAACTCTTATTTTTACACTCATGATCATGATTGCTGTCTCTTGTGGTGAGACCGGCGGTGATGCTCCAGGAATCGCAACGGACGCGAATTGTGGAGGAGCTGTCGTGGGCGGGGCTTGTTGGTATTTTGTCGCAGACAATGAGAGTTGCACTACTGCGTGCGCGAGTCATGGTGGCTACAACGAAGCAACGAATACCTACGCAGGCACTGGTGGCTCAAATGCCAATTGCGACTCTGTATTTGACGCGCTCGGTGTCGGCGGTGGAACCTCACAAGATCCCGGATTATGTAACACTGGTTATGGATGCCACTTCGACGTTGGCTTAGCTCAACGTTATCGCTGCGTGAACCCGGCCACGACGGAAAATGCTTCGATCAGCGGTCTCCAGCGAGCCTGCGCCTGCAACGAATAGCGCCTACGACGGAAACTTCTCAAACCGCTTAATTTTCTCAAGCCCTTCTTCCCAGTTTCTCTGACTCGCGCAGAACACATGGGCATCGGGCAGCTTCGTGACTTCGGTGTTGAGGCTTCCCGCCGGAACGACCAATAACTTTCCTCGCAACTGCACGTTCGGTAGTGCTGACCCACATTCCATGCAAAAGCTCTTCACGTGCCTTGTGCCGGCAAGATTAAAGGTCTTCACCATGTCTTCGCCGCTGAGCCAATTGAGCTTCGCGGTTGTCGAAAAGAGGTTCGCCCCGTGCGCCGAGCCCGTGTCCTTCTTGCAGTAGTTGCAGTGACACAGGAAGAAGCTCTGGAAGTCGCCTTCGACCGTGAATGTAATCTGGCCGCACAGACAGGAGCCGGCATGGGTGGTGTTCATTTAACTAATTCCTTTCGCAGCACTCTGAATGGCCGCCATGAGTTTTTTCACGATGGGTGTCTGGTAGCTCCAGTGGTGAAGGTACAGCTCACGCTCATAAGAGTTGTCTTTATCGAGAATGACTAGGTCTTTCGACTTAAGCTCTTTTTGGATTTCCATCAGTGGCTGCAGGCCATAACCATAACCAGAAATGAGTGCTGCTTTTATGCCGGCGATGGAAGGAATGGTCGTCTTGGGATAACTGGTCGAATAGTTGAAGTGTTTTTTGAGATAAGCAGTATGAAGATCGTCCCGTTCGTTGAAGACGATGGCCGGGATTTGCGCAAAATCAAGTTTCGCTAATCCTTTGCTGACATAACTTTTCTTAAACTCAGGATTGGCCACCATGACATAGGTCATGGTGCCGAGTTTTGTGCATTCATGATTTGAGACCGGAGTTTTCACGATGCCGATGGAAACATCGACTCGGCCGGACTTGAGATACTCGAGTGTGTACTTCTCATCATCAATAGTGATGTCGAGGTTCAGTTGTTGGGCGATGTCGCTGTTCTGTAACACTTTCTTAAACCACAGCTCTAGCGAGTCCACGTTCATGGCAATGCGGACGCTGGGTTTTTCTGGTGTGAGATTGACGCCCT
>JAIXOY010000294.1 GCA_027486525.1 Pseudomonadota bacterium | reverse complement strand
GCCCTCGTCAACGTAGTTAAGATTCAATCCATTCAAGCCCAGGAAGTGATGCTTCCAGGGATAGAGTTCAGTAGACACATTTTTCATGGCATCTCCAAGGCGAGCATGGTGCTCGTCAAACCGGAACCAATTCCAGTCAGGGCCACTCGATCGCCGCTAGCAAAAAATCCAGCTGCGTGGGCCTTAATAAAGGTCAGCGGCAAAGCGGCCGAACCGGTGTTGCCGTAGTCAGGGAACGTCATAAAGTCTGGCACATCAACAACACCGAGCGCTTCTTGGAAGCCACGACGATGGGTGCTGCCCACTTGATGAGCGATGATTCTATTCGGGCGTGGGAAATCTTTTTGAAATTCATCCCAAGTGGCACGAGCGAGAGCGACACCGGCCTTCATCAGTGCCTCAGAATCAGTCTCCATCACGAGATCTTCCAGAGTACCAGAGCCCTGGCAAAGCTCCACCGCACTTGAATCAGTGAGCGTATGACCGCCCACAATCTTAGGGGCCTTGGGCGCTAGTGACTCATGAGTCAGCAGCCAGGCCACGCCAGCAGAACCAATGGTCAGCGAAGCGATGTATTTTTTGATCGACTGACGAGTGATGCTGGCATCATCGCGCAAAATCTCAAGAGTTTTCAGCAGCAGTGGCCCCGAGTTTTCCCCGGAGACGATCAGCGCCGCTTTAATATGGCCGGCTTCAATTTGTTGAGCAGCGATCAGCGCCGCGGACACCACACCGAGACACGCATTCGAAAGATCGAACAGCATGCACTTTGGAGAGAGGCCCAATTGATGATGAACCATGCTGGCCGTGGCCGGTTCTAAGAAATCCCGGCAAACAGAAGCATGAATGAGAAGGCCGATGTCTTCTTTAGGGAAAGTCCCAATCGCTTTTAATCCTGCCGCCGTGGCAATGCTCGATGGACGAGTGCCCCGCGGCCAGTAACCCCGACGCTTAATACCGGTTTGCAGTTCTAAGCGACCTGCGGGAAGTTTGAGGCGCTCGTAAGTGGCATTCAGTTGCACTTCAATCTCATCACTGGTGAGAAAATGAGCGGGCTCTTCCACACCCCAAGACTTTAAGCGCACGCTTTGAAATTTCACTGAGGCGCCTCCATGAGTCCATGAAGATTCGCCATGGAAATGCCAGATAGCATGGCGCCGATGATGCCCAAGAAGCCTTGGTCCGTCCCGATGATGAAAAGATTGTCGACCGGTGTGCGGCCATCACGGGTTTTATCAATGGAGCCGTACACTGTGCCGTCTTTATGCCAGGTGTAGCGTTCAATCGTTGTGGGGCTGAAAACATCTGTGAAGCGCAGGTGCGCATCGTAGGTTGGAAACAATTTTTTGATCAAAGCCTTGGCACTCTCAGCGACTTCGTCTTTTTTGGCGTCGTAATCTGTGCGCACGAGATCGGCCCACTGCCGGTAGTTCGCCATATAGGTCACACGAACGGTGCCCTCGCCTGCCGTGTTGTGACGTTCGTAGTTGTCAGGAAGACATACGACAGCTGACGTAGCGTCGTAGTAGTTGCTGGCAGGACGGTAAGCGTAAGTCGGAGCGTTGTTGTAGAAAACGATGGTGGCATCATCTGTGGGCTTCTTGTCGAAGACAAAGATTGATTCCAAAAATGTCATCTTCCCTACGCGAGGCTGAGTTTCAAAATGCCCATCATCCACGCGCATGGCGGTTTCTGGGAGCCCAATGCTAGAAAAAATATGTATCGCCCGCAGCTCTTCGCCGTTATCCAGTCTCACTCCGACGGCTTTGCCATTTTCAGTGAGGATGCGGGCGACTGAAGAGCGGTAGCGAAGCTCACCACCGTTCTCAGCGTACTTATCGACCAATAACTTAATGATGCGACGGACGCCGCCTTCCGGACGAGCGAAGCCTTCGAAGTAGAGTGATTTAAACATGATCACGAACTGCGCGAAATCCATGTCGTCTTCCCACGCACTTCCGTATATCAAAAGCGGCGCAAGCAACATCTCCAGGAGCAGCGGATCTGTGATGATCGTCGCGAGCTTAGCGCGAGTGGATTGATAGCCGAGGGAGAGGTCGAGCTCATTGAATTCGCGCACATTTTGCGCGAGACGAGCAAAATGATCTTTCTGATGCGGAAAGCGCTGGTGCACTTCGCTCTCCAGCAGCTCAAAGTCGTTGGAGAACTTCAACTGAGCTTCAGGAAAATGAATCATGGAGTGGGTTTGCGGATGGAGCTTAAAATCGTCCCAAGACAAGCGAAGCTGTTTCAAGAGTTTTGAAAAGGGTTTGCCCTTCTCCCCTTTCTTGATGAAATTTGTCAGCGCATGGAGGCCCACATCAAAAGGACGGACGCCGCCCTCTTCAAAATTTCGTCGTTGATAATAAGAGTTGAGGCCACCGGGGATGCTGTGCTTTTCCAGGATCACGACCTTCTTGCCGAACATAGCAAGACGGATTCCGGCGGCAAGGCCTGACATGCCGGCCCCGATGATTATTGCATCATGGGCCATGTCTTGTTACTGCATTTTCGGAGTGAGGTAAGACACGCAAGACGCCATGGTGGCGAGCTTCGGGTAGTCTTCCGCTGGCACTTCGACTTTGTGGCGTTTGCGCAATTCCATCACGATGTCCAAGAAGTCCATGGAATCGAGATCGAGCTGTTCCCGAAGACTGACTTCGTCTTTGAGCGTTGTCATGTCTTCATCCGGAGCGATGTCGCTGATGATGTTGAGGACGACTTGGCGAACTTGTTCTTGGTTCATGACGACTCCTTAAGACTCGTATCTTTTAACGATCAAAGCAGAATTGATTCCCAACATCCCAAATGAGTTGTTGAGGATGGTTTTCACATTACATTTTACCGGCGTGTGCAGCACAAGATTCGGAATGGCACACTCGGGATCAAGCTCCACGGTCCCAATCCCGGGGTGAACGAAGCCATCAATGAAAGATGGAATGTTGCCGGCGAGTTCCAGCGAACCTGCGGCGCCCATGGCGTGACCGATGTGGCCCTTCGTGAAGTTCACGTAAGTTTTTGAGGACTCGACGAAGGCCTCGCGGACTCCGGCCGATTCGGCGATGTCACCTGCGCCTGTTCCCGTGGCATGCATGTTCACAATGTCGATGTCTGAGGGCTGCATGCCGGCGCGACGAAGAGCGAGGTGCATACACTGAACCTGGCGCTCAGGATTAGGGTTCACGAAATCAGACGCATCAGAATTCACCGCCCAACCAGCAAGCTCACAGATAATGTGTGCGCCACGCTTGAGGGCATCTTCCAAACGTTCAAGAACGTAGATCGCCCCGCCTTCAGAGATGGCGATGCCGGTGCGGGTTTTGCAAAGCGGACGAGACGCTTTTGTGGGATCTTCGTGATTCGCAAGCGCACCTTGAGCAGCAAAGGCCGCGAAGATGCCAAAGGTTTGCGGAGACTCCGAAACGCCACCGGCCAGCGCGACGTCAACTTCGCCGAGGATCAACTGCTGTGCACCGGCGATGATGCCGACGTTGCCGCCAGCGCAGGCTGCGCCCAGAGTATAATGGGGCCCCGTGATCCCTCTATTGAGCGTCACTTCGCCGGCAGGATTGTTGGCCACCGTGCGGGGGTTGTGGTGCGGAGACCACGACTTCCAGTCGAGATTGTTTTGGTGCATCTCGAAGATTTCATTTTCTGTTTCAACGTTGCCGTGCTCGGTGATGCCTAGGAAAACACCGACGCGAGATTTATCAACGTTGGCCCAATCGAGCTTGGCATTCTCGATGGCTTCGTTCGCGCACCAGATAGAAATGCTGCCCGCACGAGTTCCGCGACGACGCATTTTTTTTGATTGGTACTTGAATTCATCGAAGTCGCAGAGGCCTGCAACTTGCTGACCCATGTAACGAATTTCCGTGTGACGAACTCCAGAAACACCACGCAAGAGTGCATCACGAAAACTCTCTAATGAGTTTCCGTTAGGGGCCGTGAGGCCGATTCCGGTGACGACGATTCTGTGCTGCCCTGCCATATAAATGTCCTTGGAGCTAAAGCAGTAAAATAACTACCGTGGGGGGGGGAAATCGTCTAGGGACATCTCGTAAACAATTAAGAGTTCCTATAGGAAATGACAATGCACACAATCGAATCCTCCCTGCTATAGTGGGACTTCGTTTTAACACGATAAAAGTGAATGGGAGTTACTCCATGGAAAATCTAATTGTTATCTCTAAAGTTAAGAAATTCATCAAAGAGAAGTCTGAGTTCAACACCTCAGCAGGATTCTTTGACCCCCTTAACGCTGACTTGGTAAAGAGCTGCCGCGACGCCGTTGCTCACGCTCAGAAGCTTGGTCGTAAGACTGTTATGGGCAAGGACTTCAATTTGTACGTGGAAGGCCAAGGCCAAGACGAAGCACTCGTCGTGACCAGCAAAGTCAAAAAATTCATTAAAGACGAAGCCGGCCTTTCGACTTCATCTCAGGCGATTGAGCAGCTTACAGTTCGCGTTCAAACGATCTGCCTCAAAGCGATCGAAAACGCCAAGTCTGACAAACGTAAGACTGTGATGGATCGCGATTTCACGGCCCCGACGACTCTCGCTTAATTATCTTGCGAGGAAGCAGCTCATCCTGCTTCCTCGACTTTGCCCACAAAGGGCACCGTCAAGAGATAGCTCCCCAAGCAACTCAGCACCGTCCAAATCACAGGCGCTTCTGCTTCGATGACGAAGTGGCACACAAACCAGACGACTAAGCTTGTGCCCATGGCGACCAGCGCGCTGATGTGGTTGCCGATTTTCGTGAAAAGCGCAAAGCACACCATCACTAAAATAGTGGGGCCACCTAAACTCGAGGCGGTTTCCACCATCTCAGTCACAGAGTCTGAGCTGAAAGTAATTCCGTAGGCGACAGCTCCTGAAAGCAACACGCCAATACGGGCGATGAGAACTTTTCGCTTATCTGAAAGTCCCGGCATGTGGGGATACAAAAGATTGTGGGTCGCGAGAGCTGACACTGCGAGCAGCGTCGAATCCACGGTAGACAGAATGGCAGCCACGAGTGCGCCGACAAAAATCACATACAAGAAAACATTCAAATGCTGCTTGGCGAGCAACGGCATGATGCTATCGGTTTCAGCGAGATTAGGATGATACACATGTCCCAAGAGTCCCACCGCTACCGGAATAAGACCTACGAGAAGATAAATGAATGACGCTCGCCAGGCCGAATGAACTGCGACCTTGGCCGACTTCGAAGCCGACACACGACTGACAAGTTCCTGACTCATCAGCGAGCCCAAGATGGGCACGAGCCACATTTCCCAGCGGGCCATCCAGCTCGTCTCTTCGGTTTTGAAGAAATCTAAACTCTCCGGCTTCACCATCTGCCAAGCGGCCTCTGGCCCACCCAGGCCCATCACAAGCACCACGAGCAAGATGATCAAACCAACAATGATGGCAATGCCCTGAATCAGATCATTGTACGCATCGGCCAAGAGACCACCGAACATGGTGTAGATCACAACGACGAGAGCGGCCACACTCACCGCCACATGGACGTTAAAGTCCGAGGTCACATGGATGATTTGTCCGAAGGCACGAATCTGGGCGCCGGCCCACACGAGACTAGATGGAATCATGATCAGCGCGGCGAGCTTCTCCGCGCTGGGAGAAAATCGTTTACGAAATAGATCCGGCAAGGTGGTGATCTGCTTGTCCCACAGGACCTTGGCAAAAAACATCGCCATCAGCATGATGCAAAGGGCGTAGCCGAAAGGATCGGCGTGGGTCCCGCTGATGCCTACTCGTAAAACGTTACCTGACGTACCGATGCATGATTCGGCACCGAACCAGGTGGCGAATATAGAGAACGTTCCGAGGAACGGCCCGAGACTGCGCCCAGCGAGAAAATAGTCGTCATCGGTTTTGATCTTTTTTGAGACCACATAACCGACATAAATCATGCCGATGACGTAGATGCAAATCCCGAAGAGTTCCCAGTTCATTAATTACTCTCCAATCGCCAAGCCTTCACCACGCGGGTCACTTACGCCGACCCACCTATTGCCCACTCGTTGAATGGCTTGAATCTGGCAGCCCAGGGCCTGCCGTTTCACGGTATGTCCCCGCCCTTCTAAATCTTTGAAAGCCGCACTCGGCAAGAAAGGTTTTTCGATGCGCAATTCTTCCGGCATCCACTGATGATGGACCCGCGTCGCGGCGACCGCATCATACAACGGCAAGCGGAACTCCAGCACGTTGAGCATGGTCTGAGCGACACAGGAAATGATTCGTGTTCCTGAGGGCGTGCCCAAGGCCAAGAAGGGTTTGCCGTCTTTAAGCACAAGGGTTGGGCTCATGCTAGAGAGCGGACGTTTTTTCGGAGCGACGAGGTTTTTATCACCACCGATGGCGCCGAAAAGGTTCGAGGCACCGACGGCCTGGGCGAAGTCATCCATCTCGTTATTCAACACAATGCCGGTGCCGCGAGCGACGAGACCGCTGCCGAACCAACCGTTGATGGTTTGCGTGGAAACCACGATGTTCTCTTCGCTGTCAGCGAGAGTGAAGTGGGTCGTTTCTGTTTTATCATCAGGGATGGCCGGCAAAGGAAAGTCCTTAGAGGGGCGCGCTTTAGGCCCAAAGTATTTCTGCATGGCCTGGGCATAGCTCTTCGAGCTCAATTCCGTTGAAGGGATGGGTGAGAAATCGGGGTCCCCCATGTACTTCGCGCGATCGGCAAAACTGATCTGCATCGCCGTGGCGATGCGATGAACCGTCTCGGGGTGCTGCGGTCCCCACTGAGAAAGATTTTGTTGCTCGAGTAAATTCAAGATCTGCACCACGTGCGTTCCGCCCGAGCTTGGAGGCGGCATGGAGATAATTTTAAATCCGTGATAACTGCCTTCAATCGCCGCACGTTCTTTCGCGCGATACCCCTGCAGATCCTGGGCGGTCATGATGCCGCCATTCGTGCGCACCGTATGAACGATATTTTTAGCGACACTTCCTTCGTAAAAACCACGCACGCCTTGCTTGGCGATGATACGCAACGTTTTTCCGAGGTCCGCTTGCTTCAAGATGTGGCCCACAGGTGGAATTGAACCATCCGGCATAAAGAAAATTTTCGCGGCATCGGGGTCGGCCTTGAGGCGCGGAGATTCATATTTAATGGCATCGACCAAGTGCGGATAAACGGGGAGGCCCTCTTCAGCGAGGCGAATCGCCGGTTGCACAGTGGCGGCCCAGGGGAGTTTGCCCCAGCGTTTATGGATTTCCCACAGACCACGGACGATCCCCGGCACGGCCACCGCGAACGGCCCGTAGATCGATTTCTCCGGATCAGGAGTGCCATCGGCCTTCAGGAACATTTTGGCATGGCCCTTCAGGGGGGCGATTTCGCGGAAGTCCCACACATAGGATTTGCCGGTTTTCTTCTCGTAGAAAATCAAAAATCCGCCGCCCCCGATACCGGTCGACTGCGGACGCTCCACAGAAATCGCAAACGAGACCGCCACCGCAGCATCGATGATGTTTCCTCCTTGGCGGAACATCTCGAGGCCCGCTTGCGAAGACACGGTTCCTTGGGAGGTGATCATGACACCTTGAGAGGTCGCTTCATGCTGAGCGCGGGTATGGCCCGGAAGCAGCTCGACCGTCCTGAGGCCTTCAGGTTTTTTACTTGAACAGCCAACCAAAAAGACGAGTAAAACACTCAGTATGCGCACACAAACTCCTTGTCGTGATAAGCTTTAAGCGAAACATGTTTGATGAGGTATTGTCGAGAGGTGTTGCGTGGAACTTCATGCGAGTTGGGTCATCGAAAAGAATGCGCTTTCAAGAGAGTGGAGGTTCAAAAACTTCCGGCTCGCCCTCGCCTTCGTCAATGCCGTAGGGGCAGTCGCGGAAGAGCTCAGGCACCACCCGGATGTTGAATTGGGCTGGGGCTACGCCCGTCTTAAAATCACCACTCACGATGCGGGACACACGCTGACCGAGAAAGATTACCAGCTGGCCCAGAGAATCGATCAGCTCTCCTGACCGACCATTTCTCGACGGACATGGCGTAAAAACTCCCGCTGCTCTTCGCTTTTTCCCAGCAGATAACTAGCGGCCGGATCGATCACACAGCCTTCCAAGGCTTGGCGCCCGAGCAGCATGCGAAAACTCATGTCACGACGATTCGCGAGGGTCACTTCGATGGTGCGCTCTTCGAGACCCAAGAGCACTTCCATGGCGACGACAAACCGCTCGCTACCGAGGCCACCGGAGTTCGTGACCTTGCGGCGATCGAGCAAGGGCGCCACAACTTCCATGCCCATGGCGAGGGATCGCTGCACGGGCATGAGCAAAAAGCGCACGTGAGGAACGCCTTCGATGGTGCACGGTTCGGGGTCGAGTGCGTGCAGACTCGACGTCCGCGCCCCGGTATCAATCTTGGCCTTCACCGCGGGGAGTCCCCACGACGGAAGCCCTACCCACTCACGCCAGCCCAAACGGATTCTATTCTTCATGCCAAGAGTATAGGACCACTGCTTGAGGGTGGGAACCCTACTAGAGGGAAAAAGCTGCTTTTTGGCCTTTAAACTTGCGGTGTGCCAGAGGCCCGCTACAATGAATAAAACAGGATGTTTTACTCGTCAGACATGAGGTCTTAATGAAATTTTCTCTCCTTCTCACTCTTATCGTTGTCACGGGCTGCTCACAGATGCGCCGTCATGTGGCCAGTGGTTCTAAGCCTGAAGCAAAACAGGTGATGGATACCGCAGAGCTGGAGTGGTCGGCCTTGGAAAAGCTCGACGAGAACGGCGACAACACCCACGCCCTGGTGGATACCCAGGCGAGTGATGGTGAGATTGCCGCGGCCCAAGGCGGGAACCCCGATGAAACGGAAGCTGTGGAAGAGTCGTACACCTCGCGTCCCTTCCTCAAAAAAGTTCGCACCAAACGAGTCAAATTCTGGATCGATTACTTCACTGTTAAGCAGCGTGATCGTTTTCAGCGGTTTTTGAACAACGGCGCGCTGTACCGCCCGATCATTGAAAAAATCCTCGATCAAGAAGGTGTTCCTCGCGAACTCTTTTTTGTGGGCCTGATTGAATCGGGGTACTACCTCGGCGCACACTCACATGCCAGCGCTGTGGGCCCTTGGCAGTTTATCCGTGGCACGGGCCTTCGCTACGGCCTGGCGATCAACAAAGAACTCGACGAGCGCCGGGATATCTTCAAGGCCACCCAGGCCGCTGCGAACTACTTCAAAGATCTCAACAACATTTTCTCTTCTTGGGAATTGGCCCTCGCCGCGTACAACTCCGGCGAATACGGTGTGATCCGTCGGATCACCAAATACAAGACCCGTGACTACTACCAGCTTTCTCGTAACCAGCAGCTTCCTGCGGAAACCATCAACTACGTGCCGAAAGTGATCGCGGCCATGCACGTGGCCGATAACTATGAGAAGTACGGATTCACCATCCCTACGTCTGCCGCCCGCTTTTGGCAAAAAACCAAGACCGTCTCTGCCCCACGCAACACCAACCTAAAGAACCTCGCCCGTCAGTTGGGTGTTTCATCAACACTTCTAGTGAAGTTGAATCCGGAGCTTCGTCGCGCTAAAACGCCGAGCTACGCTCCCGGCGGATATCAGTTGCGTGTGCCGGCCGACAAGCACACTGAATGGATGGAAACTCTCGTGGCCGATGCACCTCAAGAAAAAAATCGCATTAAAGAAATCGAAGTCCTTCGTGAGAAAGTCTTGAACCCACCTGCTTATGTTGCTCCGGTCGTCCGCGCTGCCGTCACTCACAAGGTTCGTCGCGGCGAAACGCTCTCGAGCGTAGCGCGCAAACATAAGATGTCTTTGCGTGAGATCGCGCTCTTGAACAAACTCACCACGCGCTCGAAAGTTCGCGTCGGCCAGACCTTGAAACTTGAGAAGACCAAGGATGTGGTCGTTTCTCGTGTGTCCGCTCAGCGTCGCGAAAGAAAACCGGCCGCAGCTCCGATCGTCTATCGTTTGCGAAATGGCGAAACGTTGACGGATGTGGCGCGCTGGTTTGGTAAGAGCGTGAATGAGATTAAGACTGCCAACAGCATCAAGAAGGGCCGCTCACTGCAAGTGGGTGCGAAAGTGAAGATCCCCGACACTCGTCGCGGGACCTACACCGTTCGTCGTGGTGACTACGTGATCAAGGTCGCGCAGAAGTTTAACCTCAATCAAACCGCTTTGATGAAGTTGAACAACCTCAAGCGCGCGCAACTAGTTCCGGGCCAGCGCCTCGTGGTCAATCTCGAATAAATTCGGGATCAAACAATTTGAACGTGGCCCTAATCGGTAGATGATCCGAGGCCGAAGCATGGGCGCCTGAAACAACTTCGGCGCTCATGAAAGACCAGCCTGGGGCATGGTAGATGTAATCCAAGCGACGATCAGGCCTGACGGATGGAAACGTAAACCAGTTCTCTTCTTTCTGCAGATACGCTCCGTGCTCAACAATTTCCGTCAGCGGCAGCGCTTTGAGAATGGTATAGCTCTTATCCTCCCAGTACACATCGGCCGGATTCGCGAAGCCTGAGCGCTTCATCGCTCCTTCGGGCAGCATGTTAAAATCACCGGCGATGAAATCAAGTTTAGTTTTCTTAGCGTAGTCCACCAGTTCTCGGGCCTGCGCATCTTTGGTGGCATGATCAAAGGCTTCCAAGTGCAAATTCACCAACTTCATCTCGCGGCCATGAACTTTGATCGTCACCACTTGAAAATACCGGTAGAGATAGAACAGGTTGTACCACCAGGCCTTGGCGGTGGGTTTGGTCAGAAGATGAACTTCATTTTTGACGATCGGCCAGCGCGAGAGCATGGCCCCCCCCGACAACATGCGGCCGAATTGACGGTTGAATGGCCAGTACGGAAACGGCACATACTGGGTGCGCCACGATTCAGCTCGCGCCCAATGCTTAAGTCCAGTTTTCTGTGCGAGGATCTTCAATTGATCCATGTGATGGGAACGAGAGGATGCAAAATCGATTTCTTGTAAAAAGACCACGTCAGCTCCCGCCAACTTAACGGCGTCACTGATGCGGTCTAGGTTTTGCCCATAGAACGCTTTGTCCCGTGGAATGTAGTCTGGAGTTCCCTCTGAGCCCATGCCATAGGCATAGGCCATGTTCCACGACATCAACGTGAGAGTCGTGGGGCGTTCGTTAGAATCACTTACGCCAGTTCTTTCAACACCGATAAGACCACTCTCCCAGCGCGGAGAGAGCTCCCACGGATACGTCGCCCACACAAAGAAAATCAGCACAGGTGCGAGCAGGCACAGGCCCACGACCATCAACATTTTCATCGACACACCTTTCCTTGCACATAAACTCGCTCCACGCGGCCAGGAAACGTCACGCCGACGAAGGGATTATGGCCAACCTTGGTGCGCAGATCTTCTTTCGTGAGAGTCATTCTTGCTTTGAGATTGAGCACCGTCACGTTGGCGACGAAGCCAGGTTGCAGATAGCCAAATCCGTGCCCCCATTTTTTCCAATCGCGGTGCCACTGCTGGAGCGTGGGAAGAAAGGAGTTCGCAAACCGCCCAGGATTTTCACAGGCCATCAAAGCGATGCGTTCCGGAGTAAATTTTTGGTCTTGCAAGAGCCAGGTCACAAAAGCACCGTAACTATCAAGACCCGTAAGACCGGAGGTGCCTTTGAGCTTTTCCTCATGAGAATGGGGCGCGTGATCCGTGGCCAGAAAATCAATTTCTCCCGCGCGCGCTGCTGCGAGCATCGCCTCGCGATCCTGCTCAAAGCGAATCGGCGGATTCATTTGAAAGAAACCGCGGTCTTTTTCTGCCAACTGCGACTGAGAATAGTAGAGATGCTGAGGAGTCACCTCGGTTTGCACAAACACGCCCCGAGCACGGGACTCACGAATAAGGGGCAATCCCTCGCCTGCGCTGTAATGGCAAAGCTTACCTTTGAGCTGAAATTTTTCTATCAGGCGCAAAGCCGTTCTTGTCGCAAGAACCTCACACTCCACCGGGCGGCGTAAGTGATGCTCCTGTTCATGCTTATGCTTATTCATCTCGACGGGGTCTTCGCAGTGAAAACTCACCCACTGACCACGGTAGTGCTGCAGAACGTTCTCGAGTTCTTGGTCATCCTTGAAAAACAACTCTCCGATGGAGGGCCCCATGTAGGCCTTGTAGGGAACAGTGGCACTCAACGGTCGCGTCTCAGGG
>JAIXOY010000184.1 GCA_027486525.1 Pseudomonadota bacterium | reverse complement strand
AGCGACAGCACTGGCTTGACGTGGGAGTAGACACGCTGAAAACTCAAGCGCGCTCCCGCCTTCACATCTAAGGGAATCGGCATTCCCACGATCGCACCCGTCATGCCTGCGTCGAGGGCAAAGCCGATGTTATCCACCAACTGCACTTTGTTGTTCGTGCCCAAGTAAGCACCGGTCACGATGTCACGCGAAAGGATCACGCTGCCATGGAAGCTCGGGATGACAACCGCCTGAGTCGGAAAGATCTGTCCCTGGTTGCGGACGATCTCTTCGATCTTCTCCTGAAACGCCGCTTGGTCATCCGTGCCGAGGACTTTATTGAGACGGGAGATACCCAGATCAATCAGCTGCGACTGACCACGGGAGAGAGCGAAGGAACCGAGCTCTGATGCAGAGAAGGGGGACTCCGGGTCACCGTAAGAAAACCGACCGGCGTAGCCGTCAAAGAACTCTTGCACGATCTCGCCATCGACAAGGCCTGGAGCGAGAGTGACTTTCGGATCGAAAGCCAGAACCGTTGTTTCTTTGTCGAGCTGGAGCAAGGCCATCATGTCATTGCGACGAGCGACGATCTTCTCGATGAGAATCTTCTCAACGGCCGCTGGATAGTGGGCCTTCTGAACGACCTCTTCCCAGTCGGCGCGCGTGAGTTTGCCCAAGCGCCGACCAATCCAGCGAGCGTCTTCCCAGCTGGTGCGGTAGCTGGTGTCCAGATCTTGCGTATGATTAAGTTTTAAGTTGTTCAACACAACGCGGCCCGCTTGCCACGGCATCAAGTTCACAGACTCCGTCGTGTCGACGATCGCCAGTGGAACATAAGGGGCGCGTAGCAAGCGGCGACCTTGATGAACTTCTGCCGGCATAATCCCGGACGCGAGGTTGTAGATCTCAGATTCGGGGGTGAGCACGAGCGCATCTTGCAGCACCATCGTCAGGTCCTGCTCTGACTTGATCCAACGATCCGTTCCGGCCAACAACTTGTCTTTCATTTCTTCTTTGAAAAGATCGCGGTCAATGCTGTCGGAGAAAACCATCTTGAACCGTGAAACCCAGCTCATCGGCTGCGTGTTGTAACCAATTTTAGAGAGCACATTCCGACGGAGGAGATTGGTGTGAATCTTCTTCGCCAAGACGACGATGAATTCACGGCCATCGGCATTCAAGACAGTGAAGCGCAACTGGCCACTGCGGCTCGGGAGTTCTTTAACAAACTTGACCGTTTCATCAGCGCGTACCAAAGCGTGCACCGGAATCAAACGCTGACTGGGACTCCAGATATTCGTGAGAGAACTCGGCTCAAGCAGTGAAAGGTCTTCGCCTCTGAGGGCACGCTCGTGGGCTTCCTCAGGTGAGACCGGCAAATCCACAGCGGCTTCGATTGAATAAAAACGGGGAATGAGACCAGGAATGACTTCCTGGGCATGGGCCACGCAGGCGAGCACCAGGGCCCAGATAATAAAGAGGCACTTTGAAGATTTCATGACACGCATTTATCACTCCCCTCTTCACTCCCACTATGGGCCGGGTAACTTTTACTGACGGATTTTGGGCAAAAAAAAGGGCCCGTTTCCGGGCCCTAACTAGCTGTTAAGCTTAGATTTCGGTACCGACCATGTCGGTGAAGAAACGTCCAATTTGCTCCGGCGTGGTGTTGTTCACCTGAGCCGCAGTTTCGAGAAGGGCTTCGTAGCTCTGCTCGCGACCTTGGGCTCTTGCCTTCAGTGCTTTTTCGACTTGAGTCATGCTGACACCCAAAGCGTCCATCGCGAACTTGTCTTTCTCACCAGCAGTGAGTTCGCGAGCGCTTTCAAGTTTCTGGTACCGGTTCGCAAGCTTCGCAAGTTCTTCTGCGCGAGAGCTTGAAAGAGAGAATTCGCTCTTGAGCTTCATCGCCATGAATTTTTCTGCGGCTTCTTCTTTCAATGCTGCGATTGTATCGAGGTCGCGAGACATGGCCGATGTGTTGTCGAAACGGAAACCGCCGCCGTAGTAGAACGTGTCCCAGTGAGAGGTATCAACCCACTCTTGACCAGCGTAGATGTATTCAGTTTCCCATTCCCAGCAATCGCAGAAGTCGTCGTAGACGTAGTCTTCGTCAGTGACGTAGACGTCTTCCCAGTGACCGCTCTCAACCCATTCGCGGTTTGCAGAGAGGTTACGAACCACGTCCACACCATCAACGGCGACGGCCATGAACTGGTCAACCGTTGTCATGGTCTCGCGGTCCCAGCGATCCATATTGAACGCCAAGAACTCACCTGTGACGTCGTTCTTATAAACAACGTAGTCACCCTTAACGGTGTAGAGCTTGACGATTGAGTGCGGCTGACCCGATTGACCTTCGAGAGCTCTCTCGAATGACTTCGCGTCTTTTTTATGACCGCATGCAACAACGAACAAAGATAACGCGAGCAGAACTAAAATTCTTTGCATAATCACTCCCGGTAGATTTTTGCGTACAGAGAATACCTGAGCAAAAAAGATGCCAAACATTCGTTACGTCTTATCGTTTGCTTGATGCTTTGCAAGGTGCGAATTGATATCGAATTTCTTGGAGTCAAAGGGCAACTGGTGCACGCGCATCGCACAAATAAAAAGGCCACTCCGAAGAGTGGCCCGCGAGGCTTAAGAATTTTGTATCTTAAAGACTAGAGCTCTACACCGAACAATTCAGGAAGAATGCGGCTCTCAAGGTTAGCAGCTGAAGTCCCAATCTTAGTAGCGATGCGCTCTACCAAGTCAGTCTGAGCTTGCTCAGATTGAGATGCTGCCATCACATCGGCCAAGCTCACACCGGCAAGCTTCTGAAGATCAGAAGCGAACGCCGCCTGATCAGCGAGAGTCAATTCGCCGTTTGATTTACCAAGGATCTTCTCAGCTTTCTCGCCCAATGTGACGAGAGACAAAGAAGTCTCGATGCCGACGTTGAAGGCGAAGGAGATGTTCGCCGCTTTCTTGATGAATTCTTTCTGTTGAACTTCAGCCGTCATCAAAGAAACGTCAGTTGTAGCTGCTTCGTCTTCGTACTCGAAGCCCGAGTTGCGACCGACGTAGGTGTTAGTAAAGTAGTCGAAATCAACCACTTCGTAGTCGTCGCCCCAGTAGTCACCGAAGAGATCGCCATTCAGGATGTCGTCGTTTTCGATAGCACGGAACTCTTCAGCAAGAGCCGTCGTGTTCGAGTAGTAGTCGTAGTAAACGATCGCGCGGATGTACTGAAGAGAAACTGCTTTGTGCTCAGCATAGCGGTCGTCGTAGATGACGAACCAGTCTTCTTGGCCCGGAGTCGCAGTACGAAGAGTCTCGTTCGTGTAGAGTTCTACATAAGATTGATAGTTCGAAGATTCGATGTTGTTCAAAGCAGATACGAACTGATCAACAGTTACGTAAGCTGATGAGTAGTTACCGAGAGAAGAACCAGTTGTTCCGCCGCCAGTTGTGCCGCCGCCGACGGTCGTTCCGCCGCCAACAGTGCCCCCACCTGAAGTGCCGCCGCTCGTGTAACCGCCGCCAGTGTAACCACCGCCGCCGCCGCCGCCGCCATTGCAGCTAGCTAGAACTGCGAGTGCGCACGTGAGAACAGAAGTTTTCAAAACGTTAGAAATAGAACTTTTCATCGGAACTCCTTAGAAAGTTAATTGAACGGGAATACCTGAGCAAAACATGTGCCAGCAGCAATTATCATTTTATCCAACACATAATGCGTCGCAAGGTGCAAGATGAAGCTAGTGCAAATTGGCCCAGGTGCATGCGCGCTGCGCTAAAATTCTATTTTCCTTAATTGGATTTTTGTCATATCTACAAGACATGAAAATCATCCTCATCGCCAGCTTACTTGTTAGCTCTTACGCATTTGCTGATTGGAAAAATCCAACAGTGCTATGCCCGGAAGAAGCACTACCTGCAGGGGTCACCTGCCTCGATCTAAGTCGTGTGAGCAATCCTCTTTTGGATTTTCCTAGCTGGATGAGCACCGCGGACGTTCAACGCTGGACCACGCAGCTTTCAAAAGACTTAAAAGTTTGCCGCGCCCGTGAAGTACTCCGCCGCGAAGCTGTGACGCCAGGATCATTTTCATCACTACAAATCCAGATTTCATGGATGACCGCGAACGGTGGTGAAAAGCCACAAGAAAAGCTCGCCAAGATTCTCGAGTCCGCGAACCAACTCCAGATGCCTCCGCAAATTCTTATCGGTGCCCTCACGCAAGAATCCCTCATGGCCGATCTTGGCATCTCATCTGATGGTGGCAACTATTCCTGTGGCATCGGCCAGCTGAATATTTCTGAATGGTGCCTCGGCATGAATACTCTTCCTGCTGCCGAAAGAACGCAGCTGGGATGGCCCACAATGACGTGTGATACTGTCACTCCCGCCATGGTCGCTCCCTTCCATAATTTGGCGCTTCGCAAGCTAGGCACACGCCCTGAATACAGACTCGATGCCAGCGATTTTGCCGGGATCCTACTGAACCAAGTTGTGGCTCAGTTTCCAGCAGCGACACCGGCCGTTCAGGCCACGCGCTTTAAGGCCATCACTTCGTTTGTGAACAACTGCCAAAACTTTGCGTACGGCATTCCTTTCAAGGCCCGCAACATCAAGAATCT
>JAIXOY010000263.1 GCA_027486525.1 Pseudomonadota bacterium | reverse complement strand
TTTTCCCCAAGGCCCAAGTTTGAGTCTCTCGTCGTCGCGTTTCAGGGTGATCAATCAAAGCAGCACATACTTTTAACCGGTGGTCTGGTGGAGTTTGATATCAGCTGGAAAGAAAAAAGTAAGTTTGTGGGGCTGGTGCATTTGAGCCTGAATTCCAATGCTCTTAAGAATTTAGGAGCAATAGACCTCAAGCAAAAGAATTAAATGCTGTTTGCCAAAAGGTGGCTGACAACTTTTGGCAAATGTGCTATTCTTCCCCCATGATGAATTTGTTCTCTCTCCACATCATCAGCCTCGCCACCACCACCCCGTAGGGGTCATCATTTTTTGACCCATCTTGGGTCACACACACACAATAGTTTTTTAATATACACATCTCTACGATGAGGTTTTTATGTTACACGAATTCAATCACCGATTTCTCGGGGCGAAGTACGACCTATTTTCATTTTTTGAGGAAGCACCGGGCTTTCCGGTTTGGCATGAAGGTGGTTTGCGCATTAAGAATGCGCTGATCGATTTTTGGCGCGAGCTACACGGTCAATACGGTTACAAAGAAATTCAAAGCCCGCAACTCATGGACAAGGAGCTGTGGAAGAAGTCAGGGCACTGCGACTACTTTGAAGAGAACATGTTCTTCTCTTCGGTGGATAAGCGTGACTATGCCATTAAGCCGATGAGCTGCCCCGGGGCCATTCTCGTCTTTAATCAAAAGAAGCGGTCTCATGCGGAACTCCCGTTAAGGCTTTGTGAATTAGGGCATGTTCATCGCAATGAAAACTCGGGCTCACTCCATGGACTCATGCGGGTACGTTCTTTCGTGCAAGACGATGCCCATATCTTTTGCAGTGAAGACGACCTGCTTTCCGAAATCAAAGGTATCATTGGGCTCATCCATCTGATCATGCAAAAGTGCGGACTCAAGGACTACCACTTCGAGCTCTCTCTACGAGGTTCCGGAGAGAAGAAGTATCTCGGCCGCGATGATGATTGGGAATTCGCAGAAAGCAAGCTCGAGCAGGCCTTGGTTGAGAGCGGGCTAGCGGTACTCAAACGCCCAGGTGAAGCTAAGTTCTATGGCCCATCTTTAGATGTTCACATCAAAGACGTCCATGGCCGCTCATGGCAGTGCTCGTCAATCCAGCTCGATTTCAATCTTCCGGCGCGCTTTGACGTTCACTACTTCGATGCGAAGGGACAGCGAAGAGTTCCTTTCATGCTCCATCGAGCGATTTTTGGTTCTTTGGAAAGATTCGTTGGCATCCTCCTAGAAAACTACGGCAAGCACTTACCGCTCCGGATGCATCCCGTTCAGTTCAAAGTCCTCAGTGTTTCGAGTGACGCCGTGGGGTATGGCCAGGATGTGCTGCGATTGCTGAGAAAGAAGGGGGGCAGAGCAGAAGCTGATTTGAGCGAGCGACCTTTGAAAGAAAAACTTAAACGATCCTATGAGGAGATGGTGCATGCCGTAGTGCTCGTTGGGAAGAACGAGCAGGAAAGGCAGAGTGTCGTCGTGAAGTACTTGGAAAAGAAAATTCAGCAAGAGGTGTCTCTTGCTGAATTCATGGCTTAATAGAAAGCTTGCTGGCGGGCCGCACGAAGTGTGGCCCGATTATACTCCGTTCTTTCATAACCTTGGTCTCGACGTTTAAGCGCCGAAGGGCCGAGATAGAACATCGTGGAGCGGATCAGGAAGCAGTACTCGGTAGGATCGTCTTTGCGATAATCGAAATAATTCGTCACCGATTTGCAGACGGAGTTGTTGTGCATGAAGATGTTGGTCCACGTCTGGGGACGCAGTGGGTTTTTGGTAAAGAGACGGTCCATGACATATTCGTCTTCTCCCACATAACTCATGGGTGAAACGTGGAACCACCATTTGTAGCGAAACTCGCGGATGTATTTCGTCGTGAAGAAGAGAAACAGTTTCATCGAGTTCACGCCACGGTCTTGCCAAAGGTCGTGGCCCCAGACGTAAGCGCGGTTGTAGCACTGTGATCTGCTGCGGGTGCCGCGATCCATCGTCGCAAAGGCTTGTTTGATTTCTCGCATGGTGGAAAACCGCGTGGGTTCGTAATCTTCGACAACGGAATCCTTAGATAATTCATCCAGCAGCGTTGGTGACGATTTTTCCGACAAAAGCTTCGCACTGAGAATGGTGCTTTTTGCATTTACATTGAGTTCAATCAACTGCTGTGTTTTGCTCGCCATCTTAAGCGTCGAGAGAAGTGTCGCATCACGTGATGATGCCCAAAGAACATCCCCCGAGGTTGCCATGACGATGACATCCTCAGCTGGGTCTTGGGAAAAATCAAGGCTTGCGACCCCCGTTTTGAGATACGTCGCCGAAGCTTCCAGGGAGAAGAGGCAAGCGACGAGCATGAGCACCAGTTTCATAAGCATCTCCTTGAGAAGTTGACCTACCTCATGAGACACCATTCATAATGCCAAAAACCGTTAGCTGCCGTTTAGATAGCGTGTAGGAACTTACACAGCTAGTCCTTCTTATTCTTTTCTATGATGCTAAGGATTGGATAGTTGTTGGCCATGACGTCCTTGCGCGTTTGCAAAATAACGCGCGCGAGAACGGCGGCTTCTACGGGTTTGGCCACGTGGGCATTGAATCCCTCGGTGATTGCGTAGTCGGAGTCCTCGGCACTGGCATAGGCCGTCAACGCAATGGCGGGGACGTTGCCACCTTTCTCGATGGAAAGCTTGCGAACTTTCCGGATGAGCGAGTAGCCATCTTCGCTTGGCATGGCGATGTCACTGATCAGGACATCCGGTTTGAAATCTTGGAAGACTTTGAGTGCCGCTTTCACTGAATCCACGGCTTTAACAGTTGCACCATATGACTTGAGGTAAATCACCAGCGCCTCTCTCGTGTTGTCGTTATCTTCGACGAAAAGAATTTTAATCGCATCAAGGCAGGGTGTGGCCTGTTCTTCCACCAGCGCATCGGCGCTGACTGCTTCAGTCGTCTGCACGATCTCTGGATCATTGGGGATAACGGGAAAAATCACACTTAAAATCGCGCCACTGCCTTCAGCTGAATTCTCTGCTTTGACTGTCCCTCCTTGCAGCTCGACGAGGTTCCGTACGATGGAAAGACCTAGACCTAATCCACCATGCACACGAGTTGAAGCACTGTC
>JAIXOY010000329.1 GCA_027486525.1 Pseudomonadota bacterium | reverse complement strand
TGGCCTTCGTGACTCAAAGCATGCGTGCCGATGCCGGGGTGATGATCTCGGCCTCCCACAATCCCTTCGAAGATAACGGCATCAAAATTTTTGATCGCTCTGGCCACAAGCTTCCCGACGAAGTGGAAATGGAGCTTGAGCGCATGATCATGAATCCCGCGTTGATCCCAGCGAAGACGGGCAATGATCTTGGTAACGCTCGTCGCTTGGACGAAGTCATCGGTCGCTACATCGTCCATGCGAAGTCGGCCTTCAATCCGCACTACTCGCTCGAAGGTCTACGCATCGTTGTCGATGGCGCGAACGGCGCTGCTTACAAACTGGCACCGCAAGTGTTCGAAGAACTCGGCGCGGAAGTGATCTCGCTAGGTAAGGATCCAAACGGTGTGAACATCAACAAAGGCTGCGGGGCGCTTCATCCGCAATCCTGTGCTGAGCACGTGGTCAAGTTCCGCGCTGATCTGGGAGTGTGTGTGGATGGCGACGCCGATCGCGTAGTGCTGATCGATCGTGATGGCACGGTGATTGATGGCGATAAGGTCATTGGCCTTTGCGCGCGCTTCTTGAAAGAAACCCATCAGCTGGAAGGCAATCACGAAGTCGTGGGCACTGTGATGTCGAACTTCGGGTTAGAAGTCTTCTTGAATAAACATGCCATGACTTTGCATCGCACGCAGGTGGGCGATCGCTACATCGTAGAGCGTATGCGCTCAAATGGAGCTGTATTTGGTGGTGAGCCTTCTGGGCACTTAGTGTTTAAGCGCCACTCCACAACCGGTGATGGGATTCTTGCGGCCCTGAAAGTCATTGAGTGCATGAAACATTTTGGCAAAGGCTTGAAAGAGCTCGCCGATGAAGTAGAGCTCTATCCCCAGGTCTTGCTCAATACAACGATCAGTAAAAAGCCCCCGTTTGAAGATGTGCCGGCCATCATGGCCGCTGTCAAACTTGCAGAGGATGAACTCAAAGGCACTGGCCGTTTGCTTCTGCGCTACTCGGGCACTGAGCATTTGGCACGGGTGATGGTCGAAGGCCGCGACGAAGAACAGGTCCAGCGCATCTGCCGCCGCCTGACTGACGTTGTGACAAAACAGCTGGGGTAACTATGATTCCACGCCTGGGAGTCAATATCGATCACGTGGCGACGTTGCGCCAGCAGCGAGGGGAGAGCTATCCTTCCATCGCCCGCGCCGCTGAAGCTGTGCTCAAGGCCGGCGCTGATCAGATCACCATCCATCTCCGTGAAGACCGTCGCCACATTCAAGACGCTGACGTGGCGCCCGTGCATGGGTGGTGCAAGAAGTTCAATCGTCCGCTTAATCTTGAGATCGGCTCCCATCCAGAAATCGTCGAGATCGCTTGTCGTCACAAGCCTGAATGGGTGTGCCTCGTTCCGGAAAAGCGTGAGGAGCGAACCACTGAAGGCGGCCTCGCCCTAGAAGACGGTCCGACCTTGGCGCGGCTCGTGAAAGCGCTGGACCAACTCGCCCAAAAGTCTCCTGCGACGAAGGTGTCTTTGTTCATCGAAGCTTCTGCTGGGACAATCGCCCAGAGTTTGAAGCTCCCGGTGCATGCGGTGGAGATCCACACTGGTGACTACGCTAAGGATTTCCTCGAGAATAAACCCTTACAAAAATACCTCGACCTCTACGCCCGTGCCCACGCTGAGATCAAGGCCGCCGGTCGCGGCTTCCATGCAGGCCATGGCCTGACGGATCAATCTCTCGTGCCGTTACTTAAGCAGGGGTTGTTTGAGGAATATAATATTGGCCACTGGATCGTAGGCGAGTCCGTCTTCGCGGGTCTTGAACATGTCGTGGCGCAGATGTCGAAGCAATTGAAGGAACGAGTATGAGAATTGTTACGCAGGCGGAAATGAAAGAGATCGAAACTCTCGCCGCAGAGAAACACTTCTTCAGTGAGCACCTGATTGTTGAAAACGTCGGGCTCTTAGGCGCGCAGGTCCTCGAAGAGCGTCTCAAGGTTTTTGAGACGGAAGTGGATGTGGTGGTCCTCGTCGGTAAAGGCAACAACGGAGCCGATGGCCTCTCCCTCGCCCGTCACTTGGTGCGTCCTCATCGCAGCGTGCGCGCCTTTCTGTTGTTTGATGAAGCCACCTGCAGCCCTGAAACTCAGTTGCAGCTGAAAATGGCGCGGGCCTTCGGGGTCAAGATCAATCCGATCAAAGACGTGAGCGGTCTGGAAAGTTACTTTGAGCAGAACCCCCTTCCGAAAGTCGTGGTGGATGCAATCTTTGGCACCGGCGTGCGCTTGCCGCTCTCCAATTTCATCTACGACGTCATCCACTTCGTGAACGACAACGCCAATTACACCGTCGCTCTGGACATTCCCACCGGTGTGGCCGGTGATACGGGGCTGGTGCAAGGGAATGCCATCAAGGCCGATCTCACCTTGGCGGTGGGGTTCCCGAAAATTGGTCACTTTGTCGCCGACGGGGCACGTCTGTGCGGTGAGATTTCGACGCTAGAGGTGGGCTTTCCTACCCAGCTGTCCAATGAGAAAGGGGATAAGTTCCTCCTCACGCGCGAAAACCTTCCTTATAAAATGAACGTCCGTAATAAGTTTGCGGATAAAAAAATCTTTGGTCACACACTCGTTGTGGGCGGATCACACGGTTTGACGGGCGCGCTGGTGATGGCCTCCGGGGCCGCGCTGAAAACCGGCTCGGGACTTGTGACAGCTTCAACTTGGGAGCCACAGTACCAGGAGATGGTGTCGCGACTGATCCCTGAAGTGATGACGGGCTTCATCCCGAATGATGAATCGAAATGGCCGAAGGTCCTGGCCGGTCTCACGAAATACAGTTCATTAGTCATTGGCCCGGGCCTCGGCCGCTCAGCACGGGCGCGCCGCTTGGTGCTCGAAATCCTCAATAACTTCTCAGGCCCCTTAGTCTTGGATGCGGATGCCATCAATGCGCTGAACCTCAAAGAAGACTCACAGATCTTCAGCCAACGTCATGCTCCGACGATCTTGACTCCGCACTTTGGTGAGTTCGCGCGCTTCTGCGGCATCCCGCAAGAAGAAGTCGAAACTCGTCCGGTGGATTGCCTCCGCCAAGCCGTTGAACGCATCAATTGCACCATTCTTTTGAAAGGGCCATGCACGTACCTTGGCCTTGCCTCTGGAAAGACCTTCTTTAACTTCTCACCGAACGATGGCATGGCGACCGGTGGAGTCGGGGATGTGCTGGCAGGGATCCTGGGTGGCTTGCTCGCGCAGGACACCGGGCTTCGCAGTGAGTCCGATGCGCTTCTTCAACGGTACGAACACGTGAACCAAGCCGCTTTGCTGAGTGTCTACATCCATACTCTCGCAGGCCAATTTGCCGCTGATAAATTCGGTGTGCGCACGATGACGGCCACGAGCCTGATCGAAACACTCCCAGAGGTTTTCAACCGACTTGATGGAGAAGAGTAGCATGACGAAGAAACTGATCCGGGAATGGAAGAAAGTTTACCCAAGTGATCTTCCCTACATCGTGTACGAACTCAAAGAGCTGACCAAGTCACCCGCACTGGTTGTGCTCGATGGGCCGATGGGTGTGGGCAAGACGACGTTCTGCCAGCAGTTCATCGGAGAAGGTGAAGTCATGAGTCCGACCTACTCAGTATTGAGTGAGTGTGGTCAGGTTTTGCACGGTGACTTCTATCGCATCGAAGCCCAGGACGAATTGATTCCGTTAGAGATTCCTCTCTACATGGAAGGTAAACATTATTTCTTGGCCGAGTGGGGTGGGAAGTTTTCACGCCGTCTTTTACGTGAGCTGCCGGAGACCTGGAGTAGCTACACTTTGGAGCTGAGCTTCGGAAAACCGGGCGCCGAGGGGGAGGAACCTTCTCGCAATTTCTCACTTTCGACCCTCATTGATGACTAAAAGTACGGGTAACTGATTTAATCGGAAAGTTTTGCCGTAGGGGCAAATCGACACCGCCCCCCGCTGTCTCAGCGCAAATCTATTGATATCTCTCATCTTTTTTCAATATCTTTTCTTTGGATTTATTTTATCGATAGGGGCGGAAAAAGAGTTTGACGGCGGAAAGACCCGGGGGACATACTATTCGGGAGACACTTTTAGTCTGACTTGAAAGAGTCAACTAAGAAACCTCTCCCGGGCGTCAAGGAAGAAGACAAACCCGGATTACATAACCAACCACTTCTTTATGGAGGAAGACTATGAGACTTACATCGAAAGGCCGTTACGCAGTCAGAGCTATGTTGGACCTTACGTTCAACAGCAATGGCAACCCTGTTCGCCTACAGGAAATTTCAACTCGCCAGTCTATTTCACTTCACTATCTCGAGCAGCTTTTCCGGAAGCTCCGTACTGGTAAAGTCGTTAAGTCTGTTCGCGGCCCAGGCGGCGGATACGTGCTTGCTCGCTCGATGGATGAAATCTCGGTTAAAGACGTTCTCGATTGCGTTGGTGAAAACATCAACCCAGCTCGCGACATCATCGGCATCCCATCTTCTGGTATCGAAATCATGAAAGATGAGAACGGGAATGACGTGAACGGCATCGTCGACACTTCTGAGTTCCACCTCACGAAGGGTTACTTCGAAAACCTCGGCAACATCATGCAGGAATATCTCGCGACAACGACTCTCGGAGATCTCATGCGCAAGTCTCGCGAAGCTGGTGTGAACACCAACGCGAACAACGCTAACTTTGCTTCTGCTATCCGCACGAACGCAGGGGAAGCGAACCAGTAATTGGACCGGATCTATCTCGATCACAATGCTACGTCGCCCTTGGCACCAGCGGTAACTCGCTGGCTCGCCAAGGGCGATTTGCTTTGGGGCAATCCCTCATCGCAGCATCAAACCGGTAAGCGCGCCGCCCATGCTCTCGACGAGGCCCGCAGTTCTCTCTACAAAACATTTCAGCTCACCCCCAAGACCCACGCTCTCGTGTATCACTCCGGCGCGACCGAAGCCGTGAACACCACCGTAGCGGGCCTGTGGCTCGCCGAGGCCGCTCGTGGGACTCGTCCTCTGTTCGTGTACTCACCCTTAGATCATTCCTGTGTGCGGGCCCAGGCCGCGCGTCTCAATAGTATGGGTCATGCCACCGTCGAGCTCGTCGTCGATCGTGAAGGACAACTCCAGCTCGAGGAGAGTGTGACCGCCATCAAAGGGGCCCAGCAGCAAGTCGACGGACGCACACTCATCAACTTCACCTGGGTTCACAACGAAACAGGTGTGGTGTGGCCACTGGCCCTCGCTGTGGCACTCAAAGAGCAAACGAAAGCCATCATTCACGTGGATGCCGCTCAGGCCCCGGGCAAAGTCGCCAACTGCTGGCAGCTCGACCCTCAGCTTGATATCTATTCTTTCTCCTCACACAAGGCCGGCGGCTTCAAAGGCCATGGCCATAGTTTCATCAGCGTTAATTTCGTGGGCCAACCGTTGATCCTCGGTGGGGGTCAGCAAAAAGGCGCGCGGGCCGGAACGGAAAATGTCATGGGCGCACTTGCGCTTCAATTCGCCCTGGAAGAAATGCAAGCGCAGTGGAAACCCAGCGAGCAACTCAACGTCATCGATCAGATGCGTGCCTTTATGGATGAGCAGCTCAAGGGCAAGGGCGAACGAATCGCTCGTGGTGCGCAGGAGCTCAATCTGAATACGATCCTTTTTGTGATCAACAAACTGCCCTCAGATATGTCTCTGCCGATGTTCGATCTCGCAGGGCTTGAAGTCAGTGCCGGTGCGGCCTGCAGTTCAGGAGCCGCGAAACCCAGTCATGTCCTCGAGAATTTGGGTCTCGGAGCGCGTGCTAAAAACGGCCTAAGACTGTCCACTTCTTGGGGCTTCAATACACAGGATTGGGAGCAAAAACTGCGTCCTGCATTGCTGCAAGTCCTGGAAAAATTGCCGTTAAGCGCTCCTTAACACAAATTCACACAAGCTGATTTATACTTTTGTTCTCTATGGGAATGCTTGATCGTATCAAAAAACGTCAGTGGGATGGTCTCAAAGATTTTGTCGAATCTTTAGAATCGTCCGCTGCCCATCATCGTCAGATGATTTTGATGAATGGCATTCTAGAAGATCCACTCTTCATGCGTTGGGTGACGAAGAACCTGAAAGGCTTCGGTGATTTCCTGGAGCTCTCCAGTGATCAAGTCGATGACGTCATCCGTTCCAATGAATCGATGATCTCCGTGCTGGCAAAAGCCTTGCCCGTCGCTAACCAAGATGAGCTTCAGCAGTACGCGCAGCTTTGCCCGCGGGTGTTTTCAAAACTGCGCGATGAGGTGTCGTACCTTAAAGATGTGCCAACGAACGAGCGCGATGCCGCTCAGAAATTCTTGCTCAAGACCGTTCGTAAAATGCAGAAGGAAGAACGCATCCCAGGGTTTCGCTGGCAGCTGCCCCCGCAAGATGTGTTTTACGATAAACCTGCTGTGAAAGACGGCAAGGCGCAGATCACTTTTGAAGATGGCACCGTCGCGGCAGAAGGTGAGATGTTCAAAGGCAAGCGCATCGGTAAGTGGCAACACTACTATGACAATGGCCGTTTGCTGGGTGAGGGTGTTTATCAAGACGGCATCAAGAATGGCCCGTGGATTCTGTTCTATGGTAACGGTGCTCGTCGTGCGGAAGGCAAGTACCTGAATGACGTTCGTCATGGCCTCTGGCGCGATTGGGATCGTGAGGGAAGTGTGAGTGAGGTTGAGTGGAAGGAAGGGAAGAAGCACTCGGAGCCATGAGGTCGTCGGGCTCCTCGTCTCCACAAAGCAACAACACCCTGAGATAGGGCATCCTGGCGGGCCCCGTTTTCGGGGATCACGTCAGAAATTTTGATTGCATAGAATAGGTGAGCAAATGACTCGCCTGAGAGCATCTTTAGTACCTGCTAAGGTTTCGTTTTTTTCTCTCCGAAAAGTCTGAGTATGAAACTACCAACACTCGTCCTAGCCATCACCTGTCTCCTGAGCGCTCTGCTGCCCAAGACCGCGCACGCTTGGGGGAGCCCCCGGCCCAGAACAAGCTACAAAGAATATAAAATTGAGGGCTTTAATGTCCGTGTTCTGACCTCAATTCAAAGCAACCCTCTGGTGAAAACGACCCTCGATCGACTGCTGGTCCGCCTTAAGGAAGTAAAAAAACTTTCTCCCCGTCGGCTTGGAACCCTGGCAGGCCGAGTGACCATCTGGCTTACCAACTCAAACAACTCCGCCTCCATGGTTTACCATCCGTCGTCGCAGTGGCTTGCGCAAAACAGTCAGAACACGGATTTCGCAAGAGGCATCGAAATCGCGAACCTGAAGAACTACCTCGACTGGAACGTCGTCGGTGATCAGCCGATGATGGTTCTGCACGAGTTGGCCCATGCGTACCATGACCAGATCCTCTCCTTTGGAAATAGGACCGTCACCAATGCCTTCACATCGGCGCGTGAGTCTCGCAGCTACGAGAGTGTCTCGTACCGGAACAATGCCGGTCCGAAGCTGAGGGCCTACGCGTTGAACGACGAGAGAGAATACTTCGCAGAAATCTCGGAAGCTTACTTTGGAGTCAACGACTACTACCCATTCGTGAGATCAGAACTCCAGGCATTCGATCCTCTGGGGTACAACTTGATGGTCTCCATCTGGGGCATGTAAAACCTAGAGCACGGTGGGGCCATGGTCAGCGTCTTCAAGGGGATCTGCGCTCGAGTCTTCCACGTCTGATTGATCGTGCTGCGGTTCTCCAGAGTCACGGCCGATAGATCTCAGGTACTCAAGCCCTTTTTGAATGATGAGATCCACGAGCTGTTGGCTTTCCTCGATGATCTCTGCTCTGGCCTCGGGTGTGAGCGTGTTGTTGCTGAGGCACGGAGACTCGAGCTCAGCGGCGAGGTAGTCGCAGTGATTGACCGCTTTACAAGCATAGCGTTCGAGCTTTTGCGTTTTCCGAATAATACAGCCGGGTGTTTTGCAGCTCAAAAGTGCCACGGCATTGTCCTGCGCCTTATACAGGTAATAGCTGGTCTTGATGGTGTTGCAGCTTTCTGCCGCTTGAGCGTGGCTAATCATGATAAATGCGAGCAAGAGTAGGTATTTCATAGGGCGCCCTCAGTTGTGTTGTGGACGCACTATAGGCATGGCCTTAGATCAAAGGGGGGAGTCGGAAAGAGTTATATTCGGGTAGTGGTTACGGCGGTAACCAAGGGCTTTTTTAGTCGTCCCACTCAACGTCAGAAGAAACCTTCACGCCGGTCCCCATGCTCTCTTCGTCTTCGATGAACGGGAACTGCACTTTCTCTGTGCCCTGGTATTCCGTCTCAAAGGCGATGGTTACTGTGCGAGGACAAAATTCCATCAGTGAGGTGAGGTAGTACTGTTCCCCGAAGAGCTGCTTGGCCGCTTCGTTCTGCATGTTCTCTGGATCCACGTGACGGAAGTCGCCTTCGTCGATGAGCGGGTTGTTCGAGGTGTTCTTTACGATCACCGCGCCCTGGATTTTTTCCTTCGGGAGGTCCTTGGTGGTTCCCCAGGTGCTTAAATTAAAATAGTCGAGATGAAACGTAGCGTTACCATATGTGAGGCGGCGCGGCACTAGGATTCTTTGCAAAAACTTGCGGGTCGTCTCGTCCTTGGCCTTGCGCGCAAGCTTATCGGCGAGGAAAGAATCTTCAATGCGGATGATGTAATGACCCGGCTGTTTGGTGGCGCGGTACAAGAGGAACTGAAAAGCCACGCTGAAGAGGGTAAAAAGCTTCTGCTGAGAGAGGTGAACGTGGGGACATGGGTGTTCCACGAGGGTCTTAACACCCTCGTACAACTGCTCTTTTGTGAGATCTTTCTTAAAACTCATTGGGTCGTTATTTTGCTCTGGTGCGGAGACTTCCGCAACCGGCAAAATCGTTTGACGGCTGTCCGCTGTTTCTTTATGCTACGCGAGTTAAAAACCTACTAAATGCTTTGTAACCCTCTATTTTTGGAGACTCCATGAGTGCTGCTGACATGAAGGCCCTACCGAAGACCCGTAACATCGGTATCTCGGCCCACATCGACTCGGGTAAAACAACCCTGTCTGAACGTATTCTTTTCTACTGCGCCAAGATCCACAAGATCGAAGAAGTTAAAGGCGGCGGCGCCGGTGCCACCATGGACCACATGGAACTCGAGCGTGAAAAGGGTATTACCATCACTTCAGCAGCTACCACTGTTGAGTGGACTGGTATCAACGCTGCAGGCGTGACTTACGCTGAAGGTGACGGCAAAGGCATTAAAGTTAACTTGATCGATACTCCGGGACACGTGGATTTCACGGTTGAGGTAGAACGTTCATTGCGCGTTCTCGACGGCGCGATTTTGGTTCTCTGCTCGGTTGCTGGTGTTCAATCACAATCAATCACAGTTGACCGCCAGATGA
>JAIXOY010000138.1 GCA_027486525.1 Pseudomonadota bacterium | reverse complement strand
GAAGTTCAGGGATTGAGGGGCTTTCGGGTGGGCGGACAGCATGGGTTCGTAAGTGAAACGGACATCACGGCTCGACTCTCCCGTTTGGGAGTCCTGCGCCATGGAAAGATGGTCCTCTTTCCGAAGGGTTAGTGCGTTCTTGCGCGGCGGCATTTGAGGGGCCATAAGGGCATTTTCTAACACGAATTTACGCCGCTTCCTACTAAAAGAAGCGTTGAAACAGCTCTGGTCTATGAAAATCTGGTTTTGCCTCTAGGTTCGGGTTGAGGGCATAGAAACCTCGCTCACCAAGGCCTAAACAAGCAAACAAACCACCCCAAAGATCCCCCTCCGGGAAGTCACTCGGTAACTCCAGCTCCACCGTTGTTTTCCAGTGACCTTCGGCCACTGAATTCTGCGCATGCCAGACCAATTGCAGTGGAGTGTAGTAGGCTTTGCGCGGTTCTAAGATCACCAGCGCCAGACCTTGCTTGAGAGGAGAGATCTGCACTTCCAGATACGGCGCGCCCACAGCTTCGGGGGTGGGACGCAGCTGCAGAAAGGCCTCCACCACGTCAAAATTCCAGAGCTCCCAGTTCTTGCGAACATCACTCCCGAAGCGCTCGTCGGTGTTCCAAGCAAGCTCCTGGGGACCGCGAACATCCATGGACCAAATGATCAAGCGGCCGGCGCGGTTGACGGAACCACTGACCTCCCATTGAGGACGTGCGACGCTGGAGTGTGGACGAAGGACAAGATGCATAGGTTCATGTTAGCCTGGCCATCTCATGCGCGCATCCCAACCTTGGTGCTTTTTTTGTGTCATCACTCCTGGTCTGGAGGAGCTCGCCCTCGCCGAGTTCCTGGAAAAACGTGCTCTGCTGGGTACAACAGTCGATCCCATCGCCCTGCCGGGTGGTTTTGAAGTCACAATCCCCTGGGAGCAAGGCCGTGCCCTCACCGCCGTGCTCAAAATTCCGACCCGCGTGATGGTTCGTCTCACCACAGTCACCGCGAGAGATTTTCCCAAGCTCTTTCAAAAGGCCAGCGATCTTCCCTGGACCCAGTGGCTCTCGCATCCTGAGCCTTTGTGGAAAGTCAGCATTCATCAGTGCCGCTTGATGCATTCAGGCCGCGTGGAAGAGACCTTGATCGAGGCGATGAAAAAAGCGCACGTCAAAAAACCCTTCTCCAATCGCTGGCAAAAAGAAAACCTCTCTCCTGAAACGCTCTATGTTCGTGGCGTGGATGATGTGT
Source organism: Pseudomonadota bacterium (assembly GCA_027486525.1). Classification (GTDB taxonomy): domain Bacteria; phylum Bdellovibrionota; class Bacteriovoracia; order Bacteriovoracales; family Bacteriovoracaceae; genus UBA6144. The sequence goes on along the minus strand of JAIXOY010000138.1, from coordinate 4,546 downwards.
GGACGTTCTCCTTAGACATCACAGGGATTGCTCTCTACAAACGCGGCGTCTCCGACATCAAAGGTGAAGCTCCGCTTAGGGAAACTTTAGCGGCTGCGTGTTTGAGATTCCTCTTTAAGGATGCGCCTAGTGAACCGATTCATCTGTGGGACCCCATGTGTGGCTCGGGAACTTTTCTCTTCGAGGCGCTCGGTCACCAACTTCCCACTGAGCGGGAGTTTGCATATCAAACCAGCGTGCTGAATCTGGGTGTCGCTCCCTGGAAACCCAAAACGACACTGACGCCTTGGCCGATTGAAAAGTGCAGCGGCCATGATCTCAATCCCGCGTTAGTGAATCGACTTGTAGAGAAGAGCATCACTTGGGGAGTTCACGACGTCATCAAAGCACCGCAAGTTCCGGTGAGCGATGGGCCACTTTGGATTGTCAGTAATCCGCCCTATGGGGAGCGCTTGGCACTCCCCGAGGGAATCCCGGAATTTTCTCGAAAGCTGAGTGAATCACTCTCGAACGTCCCATGCGAGAAAGTCCTGCTTCTGGTCCCCGCCTCCTGGCCAGATTTCAAAATCAAGGACCGCAAACCGCAAGAAATTTTGCGGTTCACCCATGGCGGCCTGGCGGTCGAAGCACGCCTCTGGAAGCTCTAGCAGGCAAAACCCTCCTCTTTCGCACAGACATTAGGGGGAATCGCTGAAGCTCGTTATAATATGGGCATGAAAACGGTGATGCGCTGGGGAGCGCTGTTTTTCCTCACAACTTCTGTCTATGCCGCCTGTGAAGACATGGCCCGCGTCCATTGGAAGCTCGATACTCAACTGAAGAAAGTTGAGGTCCTCAAAATTTCTCAGAAAGTAGAAAAATTTTGTGAGCCGCTGGTGGAAGACTCCGCGGCTAACCTCTTGCTGAGTTTTCAAGCGGGCAAAAAATCGTTTCAACGTCGTCTGCTCGTTCCGCTAGAAGTCGTGCATGAGCAACTCAAGAAAGATGAACTCACGCCGACGCTCATCCGTGAAAAAGAAATCTATCTCGACTCTCCCGTTCCGCTCTGGGCACGAACCGCTTCGCTGAAGATCACCGAGCTTGCCACGGGGAAAATCTTAGGTGCAGGAGTGAAGCCTTGAAATACTTACTGCTCTCCCTGGTTTCCCTGAGCGCTCTCGCGCAAGACCCCTATCGCCTGGTGATGGTCGCCGATCCCCAGAGCCGCGGCCGCGCCGAAGAGTACAAAAACTACATGCTCACCAAGCCGCCGTTTAACCAGCTCGGCAACCAGATGGAAATCGTCATCACGGAAATGAGTGACAGTGATTTGTCTTGTGCCAATGACATGCCGACTTCTCCTCGCATCATCCGCTGTAACACCAACAAGTTAAATCAACGCAAACGAGAATTGGGTGGGCATCACGTCGTGGCCTTTACCAATAACGCCACCGGCGGCGCGGGGGGACAGCATGCGATCGCCTCGGTGGACTACCCGCTCAACACCATGATGCATGAGATGATGCACATGTATGGCCTGGCCGATGAGTACTGCTACACCGGCAGCGAGATTCAGGAGTACTGTAATCCACCCCGCCGCGCGCCGAACGTCGCGATGATCGCACCGAATCCACCTTTCGCGAACAAGGGTGAAGCCTTTGCGAAGCACGGAGACAAGATCGGTTGGTCGGGCGAAATTCATGCGCCCACGCCCATCACCCAGGGCACGGAAGTCCTCGGGACACCCAGTGGGAACTACGGCGAGAGCGCTGGCCTTTACGAGGGTGGTCACTGCACTAACAAAACCGCTCTGAGGGAAAAAATTTATCGGCCCTACCAGAACTCCATCATGAAGACGTTAAGCGTTGACACCATTCAACCCTTCTACCAGGCGCGGATTCTTGAGGCGATGGAAGCGGCCCGTGGCCGTCGCTTCGAGGCGCGCCCTGTGAGAAACACCACTGTGTCTTGGCCGCAGATGCTCTCAGAACCTGAAGAAACGACGGAGACCACGGAAGTGCAGACCGAAGAGATCATCTGCCCTCCTCTGCTTGACCCGACCACGGGCGAGACCAGCAACGCGGAAAGCTTGCAGGTCGACATGGACTATATTTTTAATAAATTTTTCAAACCTAAGAAAAAAAGTGTGAGACCGGAAAATGGCCAATAAGAAAACGATACTGAAAGATGAGTTCCTGCTTCGCGAGGGTGAACACAGCGATCACATGTATTGGCTGCAAACAGGTCAATTGGTGGTGTTGAAACGGAAAGGCCTAGAAGATGTCCAACTCGGTCACATCTTCGCCGGCGAGCTCGTGGGCGAGATGAGCTTTCTTGACGGCGAACCCCGCAGCGCCACGGTGAAGGCGATCACGGATTGTGAATTGATCGCAATTCCCCGCGACGTTTTTGACAAAGTTTTTGTTGGCCAACCCACCTGGTTCCAGGGCCTCGTGAAGACGCTGACGGAACGCCTGCGCAAAACGAATGCGAAAGTAAAAATCTAAACGGAGTGGAGCTTACTGCGCGAGGGGGCGCCCGAGCTCCAGGGAATAAATCCGACCTGTCCCTGCCCTAAACTTTCCACCGCGTTGAAGGCGTCATCTTTCAGCCAGGAGAGCCTCAGGCTTCGGACTTCACCTTTGGGATTGATCACGTTCACCACACTGTCGCGGTGAAGACCTGCGCCACGCACGCGCACCGCTAGCCACGACTCGCGTTTGCCCTCGAGGACTTCCGCGCACAGGCGCTCATCATGCCCCAGGTGTGGGTTCTTCAGCTTGCTGAACAGCACGTCGGACTTATTGACGTCCCAGTAGCCGCGCATCCATTCGCGGTTCCAGGCCTGCTTGAGTGCCTCACGAGTTTCGTCGCCCGGAGCTTTGATGAAGTTCGCGACCAGCGTCGCGACCTGAGAGAGTCGGTGATCAATCCGCGCGAAGTCGACACCGGCCGCTTCCATCTCAGTCCAGCGCTCGAGCACGCAGAGATCCTTGGGATGAAACATCAATGTGCCATGAGCATTTTCTTGCAACGGGAAACCTTTGTGAGGAGATTCCTCGCTCGCGCCTTCGGCGATCCACTCAACGCCCGCTCCGGCACTGGCAAGGCTCGAGAGCAGTGGCCGGGGTGAATGAAACAGCAGCAAAGGGCCCAGGGCCATGACTTCCAAAGGAACGCCTAACTCTATTCGCCAGTTCCGAATCACCGACAGGGGCAGCTCAGGAGAGAGCGCCACGCGCTTCAAGCGATCCCCGAGACGTTGCTTCCAGGATTCAATCGCCAGCTGATTGTGATGACCCGCTTCTAGCAACAGATGAATGTCGCAGCTGAGGTACTCACGTGCCCACCAGATCGCTCCGGCATCCCGCACACGGATGGCATCAAAAACTTTGGGAAAATCTTTAAGCTTCGATGTGAGATCGCGAAAGCGCGGCTCCTCCATCAGAGCATCCCACTCGAAGGCGGTCCGGCAGCCCTTACTCCGAGCGGCCGCGGCGAGGGAGACAGCTTCATCCCAAGTCAGCGTCCCGCGCCGAGAAAATTCTTTCACCGCCAGAATGCAATCGACATCGGACCAAAGATTTAACTCTTCGTGAGACAGTAGATAAATCGCGGCTTTCATAAGCTCCTGCCCAGTCTTACGACCTGGCCCGCGGCGAGGCCCGGGGTCCAAGGAAAACGCACGAGGCTCGAGGGCTTCGAACGCAGCAAGGCCGAATAATCCGGAGCGAGCATTTCCCGCGCGGACAACGTGACGGTGTCGCCTTCAAACGTCAGCGCTTGCAGGTGAGCGTCTTGATCGAAGGACTGCTTACACTCCAAGAGCACTCCTCGCTCAGGCCCGGCACTCAACACCACGCCGGCCATCCCCCAGGAGCTATCGACATGCTCGCGTTCATCAAAGATAGAATCGGCGCCGGCCGGCTCCTTCAGCGAGGCCTCTGTGGCATCACGGTGAGGCAGACGACGCAGCTCTTCTTGCCACTCACCCCAAGGAGCATTGTCCCAGTGGCCATGCTCTTTCCAGAAATCCAGCGCGCGACGATAAACCCGCGTCGTGGTGGCAGCATAGAGCGGACTCTTCATGCGGCCTTCGACCTTAAGAGACACGATTCCCTCCTGCACAAAGCGCGGCAGGACTGCTAGACCTTCGAGGTCTTTCGAACTCATGAAATACGCGCTTTCATTTTTGCCATCGGCAAACTTGATGTCGTAGCTAAAACGACAACTGTGAGCGCAGCCACCGCGATTGGAGTCGCGGCCTTGCGTGAAGTTAGAAATCACGCAGTGGCCGGAGTAGGCCATGCACATGGCCCCGTGAACGAACATCTCCATCTCGACGCCGCTCAAGCGCTGGAGGGTTCCGGCATCATGGACCCCCACTTCCCGACCCAGCACCACGCGCGTTGCCCCCAGCTCTTCCCAGGCCTTCACCCCCGCGAGATTGAGCACCGATGCCTGAGTGGAAACGTGCAGCGGGATCGGACCGTGCTCACGAACGAGCATCGCCACCCCGGGATCCGAAACAATGACAGCATCCACGCGAAGAGATTTCAGATAGCGG
>JAIXOY010000218.1 GCA_027486525.1 Pseudomonadota bacterium | reverse complement strand
GTGTCGCGCCTTTAGGTCGATAAGAAGACCAGAGGAGAGTCTCTTGAAGCGCATGTCTCACCACAGTCTCGTCGTTTTGCTCACGGTTATGACCGTCGTGCTGGCGTCGTGCCAAGAGGTGCCATCGCGGAATCTGGCGAGCGCGAATATCGCTCCCAGTGCAACAGGGGGTTCCTCCGGTGGAGTCGGCGTCACGACATCAGGTTCTTCCGGTGGTGCCGCGACAGCAGCGCCTCCGAAAGTTGAAATTCGTAACCTCGTCGAACCAAAAATCACCACGGCCGATTATCCCACGTATTTCACCGGCACGGGTCTTTCGGGTGCGGGCTCTTACGTCCGTAAACTGACGCTGCCAAAAAACTACCGCGGTCTTTTGTACCTGGGTGGGATCAACATCAACTCGCTCGCGGGTCGCTTCGTCCAAGTGAAGTTCACCTTTGGTGTGTCACGCGAGACGGTGACGATTCCCGCAACAGTCGCGCGCGCTCCCGGCATCACGCCGAACACGGAGATCGACGTCTTGGTGATGGATCTGCGCAGCCAACCATTTTCTAATCAGCGTTTGATCTACGACATGTACGACTACCGGGATTACTCGGACCCGGCCAACGAGCCCGTCGAAACCAACCGCGACCCGAGTCTCTACTGCCGCGCTTTGCGGTTGCAAGACGACAACACCTTCAACGGTCAGGGCGCCTGTGATGGCCTGAAGGCCGATGGCTCAGCTGATCCTGAAGAAAAGTGTCTTTATACCTACGCAAAAGTCGTCGACCGCGCCCTCGTGCAAGGAACCAGCACCGCGGTGTATCCGTCTTTGGCGCAGATCGATTTGACGTTGGACAAGCGTGGGTACTACCACCAGGCCCCCTCGACCTTCCTCAATCGTTGTCTGCCAGATAAGTCTCTCAGCGTCCCCACGATCATTTCATCGGGCGTGTCGAACGCCACGTCGGGAACCGGCGTGCAAGACTTGTCCTTCAGTGTTTTTGGCCAGGCCGGCACACTGTCACAACGGAACGCTGCCAACGCCGTGATCTACTCACAAGCGGTGGGCTACTTCGGCCCCTTCAAAGCCATCAACGCGAACAACTGGGAGATCACGGAGGACGCCGTCTTCGGTCCGAACGGTCTCTTCGACTTCAGCCCGCTCTATCCCACAGCACCGAGCTTTGGTGAGACCCTGGATTTGATGCATCTTCATCACTCAAAACTCTTCCCGCGTTTTGGTTACATGAACCTCAACACCGACGTGAAGTATCTCAAAACCGATCTTCTTTCGCTCGATACCAAAACGGCGACTCAGCAACCGGCGAGCGGGCCAACCGAGCTCGTCGATGGCTGTAACCTGCGTGTTCAGAGTGTGAACTATGCGGGAGAGAATATCGGTTCATGCAATGCCACCGGGAAGATCGAAATTCTCACAGTGAACGAAGATGGCACACTGATCTCCGTGGCAGAAACCACTGACGTCGTTCTACAATTGGTGCGTGCGACGCAGATTTCTGGTGAAGGTAACGACTACCTCTACAGCAACTTTAAATCATGTTCGAATTCAAATCAGTGCGGTAGCGGCGAGTGCTGCTACAACAGCCGCTGCTGGAACAACGAGCTCGTCACTCAATGCGTAGAGCAGGCCCCGAGCGTGGGTAACCTTCCCATCGGCACGAGCTGTTCGTCGGACTTTGAATGCTCAAGCCTGTGCTGCAACCTTTCCACTGGCCGCTGTGGCGTTCACGATAACACGTTGAGCCCGGCCGTGCTGTGTAACAAACCCTACGGGCAATTCTGTTTAGCCAAAGAATGGTGCCAGAAGTCTAACGTGACGAACTGCTTCATCGTGAAAACCGGTACCGATCCACAGGGCAACACCACCTGTGCAAAACGCTGCTATAACTCACAAGAGTTTGGTGATTGCCGTGCGGGCACTTGTCAGCCGCCTCCAGCGGGCCAGAATCCAACATTTGACCCATCCAGTCCGACAGCTTGTGACGATGCGATTGATCCACCCGATCTCTAGTCGAGTCATCACAATGTGGGCCATAATGGGCCCATGCTTCCCGAACTTAAAGACTGTGTTTTAGATCATATCGCGATCGCCGTATCGTCACTGGATGACCGCATGCGCGTGTGGGAAGATCTGGGGTTGAAGTTTGAGCCAGGCCGCGAGCTCGTTGCAGACCAAGGTGTCACCACAGCTTTCGCTCCCATCGATGCTCACGGGCATATCGAATTGCTCGAGCCCACTGGCCCAGAAACACCCATCGGGAAATTCATCGCCAACAAAGGCGAAGGCATTCATCACATCTGCTTCAAGGTTCCTGACGTGACGGCCAAGCAACTTGAGATGGAAGCGCGCGGTTACAAGTTTATCTATCCCGTCGCTCGTCCTGGTGCCGGAGGTTGCCTGGTGAATTTCATTCATCCCAAAACCACCGGTGGCGTTCTCATCGAAATTTCTACGGGAAGACATCACTCATGAATCAAGCTCCTCCGCTCACACCGGTCAATAAAGTTCTGCTCATCACGATGGTATCGCTCTTCGTGCTTCATTCGATCGGCCATGCGCTGGGGGCTTTTTCCCTCGTACAGTGGTTCGGCCTTGTTCCCGGCATGACGTTCCCTCTGCGCCTGCACACGTTGTTGACTTACCCTTGGGTCGAAACCCAATTGATGGCGGTGTTGTTCAACGGTCTCGCGCTGTGGTTCTTAGGCTCGGAGCTTGAAGGCCAGTGGGGCAAACGCATCTACCTCAAGTTTCTCTTCACTTCAGTGTTCGTCGCCGGTGCGCTCTATCTTTTGCTCGCGTCTTTCATCCTGCGCGGCACTTGGTTGGGCGGTGGTGTGCTCGTGGGGACGGCCGGTTTCACTTACGCTTTGTGTGTCGCCTATGCGGTTCTCTATCCTGAGCGCCAGTTCCTCATGATGTTCGCGTTTCCGGTGAAGGCGAAGTGGTTCTGCCTCATCATGGCGGGTGTGGAGCTTTACATGGGTCTCTTTTCAGGAAACCCGGCCTCTTGGGGGCACCTGCTTTCCATGGGCGTGGGCTTTGCTTTGATTCGTTACCAGACGGCGCCGGCCATAGCCTGGTGGCTCAATGGAAGTTCAGGGACCAAACGTTCGAGTTCTAATGCGAAGCACCTCAAACTTGTGAAGAAAGACGACAACGACAAACCTCAGTATTGGCACTAAGCAGCATCCTGGACATGTTTGACGGGGTTTGTTAGCTTCACCCATTCAACACGAGGTATTTCATGAAATTACGCCAAGCTCTTGAAGAAAAATTGCTCGATGTCCGTTTGCGTGACCGTTTGCTTGCAGAAGGCAAAATCACGAAAGAAGAAATCGCGAAGATGTTGAAAGGTTTGGGAGACGACGCAGATAAGTCGGTTGCTCTTGAGTCTGATAGTCCTGCTACTCGTCAGTAGTTCTTACTGAACGACGAATTTCGCAAAAAAGATTTTCTTAACTACCGGGGCACCAAGTGCCTCGTTAGTTGCTTTCTTCAGACGTGACTCGAGCAAGATCTTGCCCGTCACAGACGACAATTCATCCGGCGTCATCGCCGCCGCAATCGTCACCAGCGCATTCTTGAAAACATATTCGCGCTCTTTGATGAGCGCTTTGTCCGATTCTTTAAACGGCAGCACGCCGAGCTCGACGTCTAAGTAACGAAGACGTGAGCCTTCCGAATAGATATTCACCACTATCGACTTGAAGTCGTAGGCCTTCATCTGACTTTCTTCGAAAGCTGTTTGCACCAAAGAAGCTTCTTCAGCTTTTTGATCGGTCGGCACCGGTTTGATGTTGTTGTGGGCGTAGAAAACCAGCCCAGCAGCTGCGAGGGCCACCAGACCATTCAAACCAAGGAGGATTTTGTCGAAGAGGGGTTTACCGGTCATGGCTTAATGATAGGCCATGACCGGAAAAGACTAAAGATATTTATCGAGGGCGAGCGGAGTGTAAGGAAGGTCCAGGTCACGAGCGACTTGCTCGTACACCAACTTTCCTTTGTAGATGTTCACACCGAGGCGCAACGGCTTGTCCTTCATGATGGCCTTGTCCACACCCATGCCAGCGAGCATACGAGCGTACTTAAGGGTCACGTTGGTCAAAGCGAAAGTTGAGGTGCGAGCCACGGCGCCCGGCATGTTGGCCACGCAGTAGTGAACGACGCCATCAACAACGAAGGTCGGGTTTTCGTGGGTCGTTGGCTTACAAGTTTCGATACAGCCGCCCTGGTCGACCGCGATGTCCACAACCACTGAGCCCTTCTGCATTTTAGAGATCATCTCGCGAGTCACGAGCTTCGGAGCCTTCGCACCCGGAACCAAAACCGCGCCGATCACGAGGTCCGAGTTCACCACCGCTTCTTCGATGTTCTGCGCGTTCGAGAAGAGCGTGTTGACTTTATTTTCGAACAACTGGTCGAGCTCGGCCAAGCGCTTCGTTGAAAGATCGATCAACGTGACGTCGGCGCCCATGCCCACCGCCATTTGCGCTGCGTTCGTTCCCGCGATACCACAACCGATGATGGTGACTTTCGCGCGGTGAACACCCGGAACGCCGCCGAGAAGAATGCCTTTGCCGCCCTTATCGAGTTGCAACGCTGTCGCGCCGACTTGCACCGACATGCGGCCCGCGACTTCTGACATCGGAACCAGGAGAGGCAAGCTGTTGTCATCGAGCTGGATGGTTTCGTAGGCGATGCAGGTTGCGCCGGACTTCATCAAACCTTCGGTCTGTGGCTTGTCCGCGGCAAGGTGCAAGTACGTGTAGAGGATGTGGTGCGGCTTCAAGAGAGCGATCTCGTTTGGCTGCGGCTCTTTCACTTTGATGATCATCTCACCTGTAGCGAAGCACTCTTCAAGCGTGTTCAAGATTTTTGCACCGGCCTTGATGTATTCTTCATCAGTGATGCCGATGCCCATGCCGCCGTTCTTTTGAACGTAGACTTCGTGACCGTCGAGCACCAATTGGCGTACGCCACCGGGTACGATCGCGATGCGGTTCTCGTTATTTTTGATTTCCTTAGGAATAGCAATTTTCATGGAGAAGCTCCTTCAAGAGAGGACGTAAAAATACTTTGCGCCATAGTACCGGAGGTTGAAGTTGGATGCCAGGGGGTGTGTTAGGAATACCTGATGATGTCGCCGTCTTTTAGAGGCGCTGCCCCATGAAAACCATCTTTGAGAAGCCGCTCCGCAAGGACTTCGTGATCCCACTCATGGCCCATGTGAATCAACCCTGCGCGGCGGGGTTGAATTTGTTCCAAGGCAGTACGAGTTTGCTGGTAACCCATGTGAGTGTCGTGAGGTTCGGGCTTTACGCAGTCAATGATCAACCATTCTAGTCGCGCCTCCCGCAAAATACTTGCGACTTCCTGCGGAATACTGTGGCAATCGGTCAGGTAGGCGAGGCCTCCATGCTTGAATCCGGTGCTCTGAACATAGCCGTGGGGCAGGGCAAACATGGTAAATTTTTCACCCGCGATCGGGGTCTCGCGACCGTGAAATTCTTCCAAGTGAAGTCGGGGAATCCCGCCGCCAATCACCGGGCGCTTGGGAGGGCCAAAAATATAGTCGAACTTCCGTCTAAGTGAGGCTCCCGTTTCCGCAGAACAATGCACCGGGAGAGATTGGTTTTGCTGAAAGCAAAAAGGTCGCAGATCATCGATGCCGTGAGTGTGATCCGCGTGATCGTGGGTGATGAGCGCTGCATCGACTCGTGTGACATTGGCCCGTAGGAGCTGCGTTCGCAGATCCGGTGACGTGTCGACCACGATACTTTTTCCCTGATTTGTTGTGAGCAAGACCGAGGTGCGCAGTCGCTTATTGGCCGGATTCGTTGATTGGCAAATATGGCAGTTGCACCCTAAAATAGGTACTCCCGTACTCGTACCCGATCCCAAAACAGTGAGTGTGTTCATCTCCCTATCATAAGGTTCTTCATGCGTTTTTTACCTCTTCTTTTTTCTGCCGTTTTCCTCGCGGGCTGCTCTTCTGGCCCTAGCACTCCATCGCAGAGTTTGCCCGACCCGTTGAAGTTGGACGTGACCAGCTTCAGGCTGGACAACGGACTCCAAGTGCTCGTGCTGGAGGATGATCGGTTGCCGGTGTACTCGCTCTACACGTTTTATAAAGTGGGTGGAAAAGACGAGCGCAAAGGCATCACGGGAGCGAGTCACTTCCTTGAGCACTTGATGTTCAAAGGCACGAAGACCATCGCGGCCAGCAAATTTGATTACATGGTGGAAGGCAACGGCGGCAGCTCCAACGCCTACACTTCGAATGACATGACGGTGTATCACGAGAACATGCCGACTTCGACCTTGGAGCTGATGTTAGGAGTCGAGGCCGATCGCATGGTGAACCTCGTCATTAAGAAAGACGAGTTCGAACAAGAACGCCAAGTGGTGCAAGAAGAGCGCAAGATGCGCTACGAGAACTCGCCCAAGGGCCAAGTTTACCTCCGCACCATGGAAGAACTCTTCAAGGGAACCCCTTACGGCACGTCCGTCATCGGGGACATCGGCGATCTAAAAACAGTCTCCCGCGACCAAATCTATCGCTACTACCGTCAATGGTACGCGCCGAACAACGCCACCTTGGTGATCGTCGGTGACGTCAAGGCCGGCAAAGTAAAAGACATCGTGAAAAAACATTTCGGTGAATTGGCCGCCTCTGATGTGCCCGAGCAATCCCGAGCCTCTGTTCCAGCCAGTGCCTTCACACCACAAGTGAAAACTCCGGTGGAAGTGAACCTCAAGGGGCAATCGTCGTCGCCGATGTTCATGCTGTCTTACCCCGCAGCGCGCTCCGGTGCACCGGAAGCTTTCGCGCAAGATATTCTGAGTTCCGCATTGGGTGATGGCAAAAGTTCACACCTCGTGCAGAAGTATGTTTTGAGCAACCGGCCGAAAGTCGCCTCGATCTACGCCGCCAACTACACGCTCGAGAAAGCGGGCATGTTCATGGTGGGCGGAGAGCTCGTGCGCGGAGTTGATCTCAAGAACTTCAAAGAGAATCTCGTGAAAGAGTTGAGTGGCTCCTGCAGTACGGCCATCACGGAGAGTGCGATACAGAAAGTGAAGAACCAATACGAAGCTGAGCTTTTCCGCCAGCTCGACACCTCGGCCGGTCTCGCGCAGTTCATCGGTGACCGTCAGTCGCTCTACGGAGACTGGGCCTACTACCGCAAAGAGTTGCAGATCTACCGTGGCCTCACGGTGAAAGACGTGCAGGGCGCCTGCCAGCGCTTGTTTGCTCAGCCCGGGTATGTGTGGGTGACGGTCTGGGAGAAAAACGTAGGGAGCGCTCAATGAAATATCTAATTCTTCTTCTCATCAGCTTCGCCGCTTCCGCAGCGGACTTCCGCAAAGACGACATCAAAAGTTTACAGTGG
>JAIXOY010000258.1 GCA_027486525.1 Pseudomonadota bacterium | reverse complement strand
GTCACCGGGCGCTCGCTGGCACGAGTGAGCACGGCGCACAGATTCGGAGCGGAGTTATTGTGGAAGTAGGGCCAGCGCGCCCAGATGCCGACGAGCGGTGGCGGGACGTAGCCTTTCTGCGGTTCAACCACAGTCTTCATCGCCTGTGAAATTTTTAGTGCCTTCAGTTCTTTGGCGAAGTACTGCATGCCTTCATAGCGGCCCGGATCGGTGCCCACGTCAATGACCGGTGTTTTTTTGTGATACCAAACGGCGGTGGTCTTCACGCGCTCTCTCAGTGGCAAGAGGTTGGCGAGGGGTTGGTCCCACGCCTTCTCATAGTTTCCGTGGCAGCTGGCGCAGTTATTCTTGAAAACCGGCTGGCCCTGGCGCGCGAGCCTTTCGTTGAACGTGTCTTCCGGTAGGAAGTCTAAGTAGACCGGAGCTTCCACCGCAAACACCGCAGCCGTGAGATCATCGATGACTTGCTGATTGTCGGTGAGCCACTTCTCGAGCACGTGGAGATCCACGCCGCGGCCGATCTCGTTCCACAAGAAATTGGTGTGGATCGGATTGCCCTGTACGATGGAGCCATCCGAGAGCCAGCGCGTCTTGTATTTCACGTTCCACCAGACAGCAGGCTTACTGTCGGCAATTTTTTTATCGAGCGGGTTTGAGCGGGGGAACTGCGCGTTCCAGGCCTTGCGTTCGGCATAGGGATCTTTCGCACGTCGCGCGAGCGACAGAGCGACTTGGGCAAGACTGGTATCAAGGCCCAGGACCTCCGGTTTTTTGGCACCCACGAATTGCACGGCATAGCGAGATTTTTTGAGGATCTCCACTTCCGCTTCACTGGCACCCGTCATGCTGCGGAAAATATCTGGATGAGCATAGGGGAGGAGCTTTTTTCCGGCGCGGAAAAATTCATTGGCCCGCGGGAAGCGGTTGGTGAGTCCCACCACTTTTTTCCCGAAGAGATCCGCGGAGTGACAAGCGGCGCAGCTGAAGGTGAGGGCTTCCGCTCCATTCATGTCGATAAGAGTGGCTCCCATGCCGAGCTCGTGTTCACCGGGTGAAACTTCCGGCCATGGCCCAGGACCACGTTGGTTTTCATTCTCCGGAAACGCCTGAATGCCCAGCCAATCCATCACGTCTTGCGTGGATTCGAAGTTGGTGGCTCTTTGCGAGATTTGATAGATCCATTTCTTCAGCGGATCGTTCGGTTCAGCATCGAGAAAGTCTTTCAGCGCTTTGAAGGGGATGTTGAGTTCTGTGATCGTGACGGGATAGTGAAACGCGTGCAAGCGGCCCAGCTTCACGGACTCTTCCCAAGTTTCTGGGGAGAGTTCGTAAATATTGGCGCGATGGTGGGGACTCTTCCTGCCATCACCGCCGGGCAGTTGGGCCTCACGGGACCAGTCAGCGGCCAAAGCAGAAAGACTAATCAGGAAGCACTGAGTTAAAAAAAAGGTCTTCATCATCACCGAATCATTTCAGCAGCCGCCCTTTACCGTCAACCGGCCAAGTTCTCGATTGGGACAATGTGTGAGAAAAAAAACTGTGTCAGTCTGTTGACGCTTCCTGGGGAGGCCAGGCAGGATGAAGTCGCGTAGGCCTTCGGGCCGAATCCTCCCAGAACGCAAGGGTCGGCGAAATCACCTTTCTTGCCGGCCCTTTCTTATTCTAACAGGCAGCTTTCGCCAGAATCGGAATCAGGGCCTGGGACATGTCGGCCTTGGTGAATGGATACTGCACGTAACCCGCGGCACCTGCGGGGGAAGACTTGTGAAGCTTCACTTTTTCTGCAGAAAGTTTCTTCGCCACGATCACCGTGTGGACGTGTTTAAACTTCACCTTTAGTTGTGCGCACAGCTGGTTTATGGATTTTGGGTTCACGTCAAACGCAAAGACGATCACCAGGGGCGTTTTCTTCTTCAGCCACTCGTTGAGCGCCGGAAGATCTTTGACGATCTTGTACTCAATCTCGGTAGGAAGTTGGATCTTCATCTCAGAGAACGTGCGGCCGCCGAACTCGAAGAACAGCACAGGAACTTGGTGCAGGCTTTTTTCGCCTGAACGTGGTTCATCCTCATCGTCTCCGATGCCAAATTCCAAAGAGCCCGCGTATTCCGCGATCTCTTTTTCCTTTTTCTCTTTTTCTTTTTTCAGGGCATTGATGTCGATAACGACCGTGGCCTTATCGTCTTCATCACCAGACATAGAACCTCCCCAAGCGGGCCTAAAGATGCTTAATGTGATGAATTATCGACCCTTTGGGCAAAAACTTGAGAAAAACCGATAAAAAGACGCGGAAACTCAATTATTCCTCTAGAGGACCCGATAGGAAGCTAGGGATTTAAGTAACCTATGCCTTTGGAAGATTTGGACCTCGAATTCGAGGACGAAGAAGAGCAGAAGAGAAAGCGCAACGAAACACTGAATGACACGGTGGATTTAGAATTTGGCGCATCTCCAGAAAAGCCTGCGGCTCCGTCTATCGCTGCGAAACCTGCTGCTGTTGCGGCAGCTGATTCGTCTGGTCCAAAAGCTGCGCCAACTGGCGCCGGCGCACAAGTGAAAAAAATTGAAGAAGTGCGTGCCAAGATCGCGCAAGCAAAAAATCCGACAGGTGCACCTGCTCAACCCTCAGCGGCTCCGGCCGCCCGTGCCGTCACCAACGGCTCAAGTGCTTTGCAGCTCGCTCCCGAGCCAGGAGATGTGAATCTCGCGCAGCTTTACCAAATGATGGAAGACACTAAGTTTGAGGCCCGCGTGCAAGTCGCTGTGGCGCAAGAGAAAGGCGAGTTCATGGCCGAGGTGCTCTCGGACGCCAAGCTCATGCAGCACCAAGTCCAGCAGTTGCTCCAGCGTCTCAACCAAAAGAACCCCGCGCTCAAGCCCGAATTGATGGCCATTCAAAAGGCCCTTGCCGACTTCTTGGCAAAGAAAAGAAAATAACCTTCATGAAAATGCAGCACGTTCATTATCCCGGCTCAAGTGACACGGCCGTTGTTCTCTTCCATGGCTACGGCGCGGATATGAACGACCTCGCTCCTTTACATCGTTACCTGGATCCGGAAGGGAAGTTCCATTGGTATTTTCCCAACGGGCCCGTGCCGGTTCCCTTTGGAAATATGTGGGAAGGCCGAGCTTGGTTTCCCATCGACATGGCCGAGCTCGAAAGAGCGATGCGGGAGAATCGTCACAGAACATTTGCTGATAAGCGGCCGCCAGAGTTTCTCACCTCCCTGGCGTCAGTAGAGGTGGAGCTTAAAGAGCTGCAGCAGCGTCACGGTCGTCTTATCTTGGGAGGCTTTAGCCAAGGGGCCATGCTGGCCAGTCATTTGGCCGCGCGGCTCAGTCCGGCGGCGTTGATCATCCTCTCGGGAACCTTACTTGACCGCGCAGGCCTCGACGCTGCGCCCTTTGAACGCTCAGTTCCTTTTTTCCAATCCCACGGCGACAACGATCCGCTTTTGTCACTCGCCCAGGCCAAAGACCTTAACCAATTGCTGAAAGAGAAGGGCTGGGAAGGGGTGTGGGCGCCGTTTCGTGGTGGCCATGAGATCCCGCCACAGGTTCTACAGACGTTGATGACTTTCCTCGCGCGCTTCGTCTAGTAGCGTTGGCCGTCTGCGGCAGAGGATGATTTTTCCAGGTTTTTATCATTCTCGTACGCGTGTTCGCGCACTATAATATCTCGACATTACTCATCTCCAATGGATTCATGCATGAAACCCACTGCTGATTTTTCTCACGTCTCTTCCTCTGACAACGCCTACGTCGATGGCCTCTACAGCGATTACCTGCGCGATCCTGCCAGCGTCGAAGAGTCCTGGCGCCAGTTCTTCCGTGGCTTCGACTACGCGAGCGGTAATTCCAGTGGTGGCGAAGCCAGTGCAGCTCCAGAGAATTTTGCAGGAGAGATGAAAGTCTTCCGCTTGATCAACGGCTACCGCGCTCGCGGGCACCTGCTCTCAAAAACCAATCCGATCCGTGAACGTAAAAACCGTCTGCCGAAGCTTGATCTCGCGGACTTCGGTCTCAGTGCAAGTGATCTCGATTCACGCTTTGCCGTTGGAGAGTTGGTCGGCCGTCCTGGCGCCACTCTTAAAGAGATCATC
>JAIXOY010000088.1 GCA_027486525.1 Pseudomonadota bacterium | reverse complement strand
GCCGTATGAGTAATTTTATGAGTAAAAACTGGACTGGCATGATTCGCCCTGCTGCTCTAGAAGTTGATACCGACACGCTCAAGTCGAACTTTGGTAAGTTCACTGCCAAGCCACTTGAACGCGGCTACGGTTTGACTCTTGGTAACTCTCTTCGCCGCGTATTACTTTCGTCTCTTCAAGGCGCGGGCATCGTAGCTGTTAAAATCGACGGTGTTGATCACGAGTTCGGTACGATCAACAACATCAAAGAAGAAGTTTCAGAAATCATTTTGAACCTAAAAGAAATTCGTTTCAAAATCACAGACAAAGAAGAGATGACTCTCGTTCTCGAGAAGAATTCTGAAGGTGCTGTAAAAGCTTCTGACATCACTGAAAACGGCAACGTAAAGGTGTTGAACCCTGAGCACGTGATCTGCAACATCTCTTCTGGCGGCTCGATCCGCATGGAGCTTAAAGTTGCTCGCGGCAAAGGTTACGTCACAGCTTTGGACAACAAAGATTCTTTCGATCTTCCAGTTGGCTGGATCTACCTCGATACTTTGTTCTCTCCAGTTACTCGCGTAAACTATACTGTAACCAACGCTCGTGTTGGTAAGCGCACTGACTACGATCGTTTGACTCTCGAAGTCTGGACAACATCAGGCATTGATCCTTTGGATGCGGTTGCAATCTCTGCAAAGATCCTTCGTGACCAATTGACTGTGTTCTTGAACTTTGAAGACAAAGACGCTCCGACTGAAGTTAAGCCTACAACACAGGCGACTGCTTCAGTTGCAAACGAAGCCCTTCTCAAGCCTGTATCTGAGCTCGAGTTGTCAGTTCGTTCAGCTAACTGCTTGCAAAACGCGAACATCAAATATATTTACGAGCTCGTTTCTAAGACAGAAGGCGAGATGCTACGTACGAAGAACTTCGGCCGTAAGTCTCTTAACGAAATCAAAGAAATCCTCGCTTCTATGGGCTTGGGACTCGGCATGAAAGTCGACAACATCATGAAGCAAGTAGGCTCTCAGGCTGAATAAGCCTCGACTGTATAAAGGGAAAGTTTATGAGACACGGTAACCACAAGTATCAACTCGGACTCGAACGTTCACACCGCGTGGCTTTAATGAAAAACCTCGCGATCGAAATGTTGGACCACGGGAAAATCCACACAACTGAAACTAAGGCGAAAGCTCTTAAGCCATTCATCGAGAAATTGGTGACTCTGGGCAAAGAAGACACCTTGGCTAACCGTCGTTTGGCTTACGCGAAATTGAACAACAAAGGCGCAGTAAAAGCTTTGTTCGAAACAGTTTCTCCGAAGTTCAAGCAGCGCCCAGGCGGCTACACTCGCGTATTGAAAGTCGCTGACTCTCGTCTCGGTGACGGTGCGAAGACAGCTTACCTCGCGTTCGTAGAGTAGTTTAGCTACATTTCTTTTCGAAATAAGAACCTTCCCGTGGACACACCAGGGAAGGTTTTTTATTTTGTCCTCATGTTAAATCGAATTCTTATTGCAGTGGCTTTGATCGGAAGTGCTTTGGGCTACACCTGGTGGTCACGGCAGACCCTGAATAAGACTATGCAGGCACCCCTGAGTGAGAGTTTGCTTCAGCAGCTCCCAGACGCAGAATTTACCACGCTAGAGGGTCAGACCTTTCTGCTGTCCGATGTGAAGACTAGCGGCACCAAAGCGATCGTGGTGCATTTCTGGGCCACATGGTGTGGGCCCTGTGAAGCCGAGTTGCCTGACCTCATGAGCTTTATTGAGAAGCAGCCCGGGAACGTCACTTTCTTGATAGTGGCCGTGAACGACGAAGTACCAAAAATTAAAAAGTATCTGGATTACCTCAAACCGCCGACTGGGGTGAAGATCCACTGGTTACTTGATAATACCCAGATCCACCGCCAGGCGTTTGGGACCACCAAGCTGCCAGAGTCCTACTTATTTGCCGCTCATGGGACAATGTTGAGGAAATTAGTCGGTCCGCAGGAATGGGGAAAACCCCAATTTTTCGACATGTTGAAGCCCTTCTCCCCTTAGAATCGTCAAAATAATACGCAAATCGACATAGGTGCCTGTCAAGTTCGTCAACGAAGTGACGATAAGTTTGACGAGTTGGACACGGGCCTGGATGGCCCCAAAGGAGCACCTATGATCATCGATTGGAAAACCATTAAAGAACTCCATGTGAATAAGAAGATGGAGCAGATTGTCGGACAGTGGTTCGATCTCGACTTCTTCTATATTGATGAACAAGGGCGCATTCAAAACGACTTCAAGGCGAAGGACTACAACTTCTTCTCGCACTTCTTCAAAGTACAGATGGGCCACAACTACGGCCAAGAGTGGCTCGAACAAGACGTGGAGAAAATCTTTGAAACCATTCGCAACGAAGGCGAACTGGTTTTTGAATATAAAACATTTTTCCCTCACGTCCATGGCATGGTGGCCAAAGTTGTCGTTGACGGGGAGCTGCTAGGTGCAGTGTGCGCTTATCCTTTCTTTAAAAATGATGTGACAGAGAAGGAAATAGCCGAAGTTGTTAAGCACATGGTCGAGTGCGGCTTAAGTGAAGTTGAGGCAAAAGCCTCCGTCGTAAAAATGCGCAAACTCTATCCACGTGAGCGCGGGTACCTGAAAGAAATGATCGACATCGTGTCCGACGAAGTCGGCACCTTCCACCAGGAAATCTCAAAGCGTGAGGCGCGCATCCATGAGCTGAGCCATGAAGTGGGTAACAAATATCGTTACCATAACCTGATTGGTAAATCGAAGCGGATGCAGCAGATCTATCACCTCTTGCAGAAGATCAACAGCTCTGAAGCGACCATCCTCATTCAAGGTGAGAACGGTACTGGTAAAGAGCTTGTGGCCAAGGCGATCCACTATAATTCACCACGTAAAGAAGCGGTGTTTCTGGCCGTGAACTGTTCAGCCTTCAACGACAACTTGCTCGACTCAGAGTTGTTCGGTCACGTGAAAGGTTCATTCACGGGCGCGATCAAAGATAAGAAGGGTTTCTTTGAAGTTGCAAACGGCGGGACCCTGTTCTTGGACGAAATCGGGGACACGTCTCTCACCATGCAGGTGAAGCTCTTGCGCGTTCTTCAAGAAGGCACGTTCCTTCCTGTGGGGGCGACGACTCCCAAGAAAGTGAATGTCCGCGTCGTAGCGGCAACCAACAAAAACTTGAAAGAGATGATTGCGAAAGGTGAGTTCCGCGAAGATCTTTACTACCGCATTAACGTCATCAACGTTCAGCTTCCTGCCTTGCGCGAGCGCGTTGAGGATATTCCTATCTTGATGGACTTCTTCCTAGAGAAACGCTGTGCTGAATCGGGTGTACCTTTGAAGCAGTTTGCGAAGAAGACCATGGAGAAAATGCTCGATTATCCATGGCCGGGTAACGTGCGTGAACTCGAGAACGAAATCGAACGTCTTGTGGTGCTTTCGGGCGATGACAAAATGATCACCCCTGATATTTTGAATCAGCGCATGCTTGAGCATGGTGAAACTGGTGCTGCACGTGAACACGGTCATGGTCTGAAAGGTGTGAACACAAGCGGCAGCTTGAAAGACGCGCTTGAAGAACTCGAAATTCATATGATCCGCGAGGGCCTGAAGCGCTGCGGTTTCAACAAGTCGCGTCTCGCGAAAGAATTGGGCATCAGCCGCGCTGGCTTGATTATGAAGGTCGAGAAATATGGCCTTGATAAGCGCCTCCTTAAACGCGCCGTTGGCGAGTAGAGTCAAAAAACAGTTTTTTAAGACGGAAGGAGGCGTGAAAACGCCTCCTTTTTTTTGGTGAGTAGGGTATAACTCTTGGACTAATTCCAGGAGGACCGGATGCTGACCAATCAAGAGCGGCGCGACCAGCTCACTCAACTCAATGCCCAAGCTGAAGTCGGCGGCGGTATCGAGCGCATCAACAAGCAGCACGAACAAGGCAAGTACAGCGCTCGCGAGCGCTTAGAAAAACTTCTTGATCCGCAAAGCTTCATGGAGTTCGATAAATTCGTCGTCCACAAAAGCCGCGCGTTCGGAATTGAGAAAACACAATATTTAGGCGATGGAGTGATCACCGGCATTGGTACGATCAACGGCCAACAAGTGGCCGTGTTCAGCCAGGACTTCACTTGCTGGGGAGGCGCACTCGGCGCCGCTTACGCAAAAAAAATCTGTAAGGTCATGGATTTCGCTCTTGAACATCGCATCCCGATCATCGGCTTGAATGATTCGGGTGGTGCGCGTATTCAAGAAGGTGTGGAGTCTCTGGCCGGTTACGCCGAAATTTTCTGGCGGAATGCTCAGTGCTCAGGCGTGATTCCGCAAATCTCATTGATCCTCGGCCCTTGTGCCGGCGGTGCGGTTTACTCCCCGGCGCTGACAGACTTCATTTTCATGGTGGAGAAGACCTCCTACATGTTTGTGACCGGTCCTGACGTAATTAAAACTGTGACACACGAAGAAGTGACGAAAGAAGCCTTGGGTGGAGCAGGGACTCACAATGAGAAATCGGGCGTCGCTCACTTCAAATGCACGGATGAAGACGATTGCTTCGAGCGCGTGCGTGAGCTGTTGAGCTATTTGCCAGCCTCAAGTGCAGATAAGCCAACAGCAGTCATGACATCAGATGCGGCCAATCGTTCGAACGTTAAGTTGAAAGACTTTGTCCCAGATAACTCACGCAAGCCATACGACATGAAAGAGCTCATCGTTGAAGTCGTCGATGATGGGAACTTCCTGGAAGTTCACCGCGACTACGCGAAAAATATTTTGTGCGGGTTTGCTTCTGTCGGGGGCATGAAGATCGGCATCGTGGCGAATCAGCCGGCGATCTTGGCCGGGGTACTCGATATTGATAGTTCGGTCAAAGCAGGACGCTTCGTGCGCTTCTGTGATGCCTTCAATATTCCCGTGGTGACTTTTGTAGATGTACCCGGCTTCTTGCCAGGAACAGTCCAAGAGTACGGCGGCATTATCCGTCATGGCGCTAAGCTGCTGTACGCGTACTGTGAAGCCACGGTGCCGTTGATCACCGTCATCACCCGCAAGGCCTACGGCGGTGCCTATGACGTGATGGCATCAAAGCATATCCGTTCAGATATCAACCTCGCTTACCCAACGGCTGAAATCGCCGTGATGGGAGCTGAGGGAGCGGTAAACATTATTTTCCGTAACGAACTCGCAGGCCTTAAAGGCGCTGAGTTCGATAAGAAGAAAAAAGAATTGGTCGAAAACTACGAGAATGAATTCGCGAATCCGTACCGTGCCGCTGAGCTTGGTTACTTGGATGAAGTGGTTTTCCCAGAGCAAACGCGCTCACGGATTTACCAGTGCTTGAAGGCATTGGAGCACAAGAAAGCGCGTAAGCCGGATCGCAAGCACGGCAACATTCCACTCTAGAGGTCACTATGTTAGGCAAACGTGTACTGATCACTAACCGTGGCGAGATCGCCATACGAATCGCGAAAGCGTTGAATGAGCTAGGTCTCGTGAGTGTCGGTCTTTGGACCGACAACGAACCAGAGGCCGCTCACTTGGAATACTGCCAAGAGTGGGTCCATCTTCCTGGTAGCACGAATCGCGACACGTACTTGAACGTGCCGAAGATCATGGAAATTATCAAAGTGCACAAGATCGATGCGGTTCATCCGGGCTACGGCTTTTTGTCGGAGAACGGAGAGTTCGCGAAGACGCTCAAAGCCGCGGGTGTGATTTTCATCGGCCCGAACCCCGAGGCCATTGCGGCCATGGGTGATAAGGCGATTTCAAAACAGTGGGCGAAGAAAGCTGGTGTGCCGGTGGTTCCTGGTTCCGTGGGCGAGGTACCAACGGCTGAAGAAGCCCTCAAGCTCTGCCAAAGCATTGGTTACCCAGTGCTCTTGAAAGCGGTGGCCGGTGGCGGGGGGAAGGGCATGCGCCCTTGTTACTCAGACGCCGATGTGAAAACCAATTTTGAAGCGGTTCAGCGCGAAGCTCTCTCGAGTTTTGGTAATGCGGGATTGCTCGTCGAGAAATATGTGAAAGATCCGCACCACATCGAAGTGCAGATTCTCGCTGACAAGAAAGGTAACGTTTATCACCTGTTCGAACGCGAATGTTCCATTCAGCGTCGTCACCAGAAGATCATCGAAGAAGCGCCGTCACCCTTCATTGGGGCCGATACCAAACTTCGCACGGAAATTTGTGAGACGGCCGTGAAGCTTGCGAAGGCCGTGGGTTATGACTCGGCGGGGACCGTTGAGTTCATCATGGGGGATGATCGCAAATTTTATTTCCTCGAGATGAATACCCGTATTCAAGTAGAACATCCCATCACAGAAGAAATCACGGGCATTGATTTGCTTGCGAACATGGTGAAGTCGGCCTTTAACCAGCCGCTCGATTTCAAGTCACAAGACGACATCAAGCTTCATGGCCATGCCATAGAGTGCCGTATCTGTGCGGAAGATCCCGTCACCATGCTGCCAGCTCCAGGCAAGATCGCAGGTTTTGAGACGACCTTCCCACAAGGGATTCGTTTCGATCATTGTCTCTATCCGAAATTCACCATCACTCCGGATTTTGATCCGATGGTGGGTAAGTTGGTGGCCCGCGGGTTTGATCGTGCCGTCGCTGTTCGTAAAGTTCGTGCAGCTTTGGACGGACTGTTACTTGATGGTCTGAAAACAAACATTCCTCTTCTGAAAGTAATATTGGATGAGGAAAGTTTTAAAGCTGGCCAGTACACCACGCACTATATTGCAGGGGTGAAGCCGCAGGAAAAAGTCGCCATCGCTGAAGAGGCACGCAGCCTCTTGGTGCGAGTGGCTTCCGTTGAAATGGGACAGGTGTAACATGCGCTACTATTTCGTTGATCAAGACCGTAAAGACATCGTCGTTGATTTGAACAAAGTGGAAACCCACGCCGGCATCACTCAATTCACTTTTCAGGACCAAACTTTTCTTGCGCGCCGTTTGGCCGGCAAGTTGTTCGGATCTTGGGATGGGAAGAAGTGGTTTAAGATGACCCAGCTGAGTGCGGGCGAGACGGTGGTGTCGAACACCATGACCTACAAGATGTACCGTGGCTTTAAGCCGTCGGGTCTCTTCACGGGCGGCGCTGGCGCCCTTGTCACGCAGATGCCAGGCAAAGTCGTGAAGCTCATGGTGAAGGTCGGTGACAAGGTTGCGAAGGGCGAAACCATCCTCATTCTTGAAGCCAGGAAGATGGAAACTGAGATTAAAGCCGGGGCTTCGGGTGTGCTGAAGAGTCTGTTGGTGCAACCAGGGCAGGCACTTGAACAAGGCGTTTTAATGGCCGAGATCGAGACTTCAGCGCCTTAGAGCGGCAACTCTTGCCGGTTTTCTCCCTTATCCTACCTGAGTGATACAATGGGATAAGGGAGAAGCCTCATGACTGATAAGCGCAGCTCAATCATCACTGTCCCAGACCTCCGATCTTTCTTTTTTCAGGGTCTCGATGAACTAAATAATCGATCGCTCTGCCCTGTCCCCCAAGAAACCATTTTTTATTCTAGTACTGTGCTCGATCGACTCGCCTTGAGCGCCAGTTTCTTCGAAGAAGAAGACGGACGCATCCGCGAGAAGATTCTTGGAACGAAGTTATTGGAGGCTACCCAACTGTCTCGTGAAGAGCAGCGTCGGGTTTATCAAGAAGTCGGTGACGCAGCTCTAATGCTGTGTGGATATTTTTCTGAGTCGATGAATCGCAAACGCATCCTGGATGCGAGTTACTATCAGCAACTCGGGGCAACGGCTTATTCACGTTTAAATGGTGTCGTTCCTCGTCACATGAATATCCCATCTTTCTTCGGCGTGTTGGCGTCGAGCTTTGTGCCACTCACGAGTCTCATAGGCATGCTGGCCAGTCGTGATCGTTTCGATCAAGACCGTCATTTGCTTTTCCAGAAGACGATGAAAGGCGATGCCAGCGATCAAGAAATGCTGGCCGGAGGAATTTCTCCGTTAACGAAGAAAGTTTCTTAGTAGCTGTATCCTGGCGGCACACTGAACAACCCTGAACGGTAAGGCAGCCCTTGTGGACCGCCGCCTGGCTTCAGTGGATTAAACTCTGATGTTTCAATCATCGTTGCTGATGTGATGTGACGGACGCTGTGTCCTTCAATGACCGTGCCGTTGTAACCAGGGAACACGTGGAATCCCGTGTGAGCTGTGCCTATGAAAAGTGGTACTGCTTTGAAATCCAACGGAACCGTACGATTGAAATTCACCATGCTAGTGGCGTCGTCCACTTTGTTGAAGTAGTACATGCCTTTGCGCTGGATCGTGATCAAACGGTAGGCGTGGTAACCCCAAAAGCGCTTGATGTTGGTTGGGTCTTTGATTTTTTCTTCTTCGTCCCAGACGGAGTTTTGTGAGAGATCAGGATTCCAGTAAAGCGTCTTCCAGCCCAGTTTGCGCAGGGCCTCTTGTAGAGCAGTGCCGTCTAGATCGTTGGCCAGGAGGAAAGCATCAACTTTCTTCCAAATTTGGGTATCACCGGCTTTAGCGAAACCTTCAGCGAGACATTTACGTGCGAGACCCACACAGCTCGTCGGCTGGAGTTGGGTTACGAGTCGCGTAGGTACACGGAGACGCTTGAGTTCAGCTTTGCGTTGATCAAGTGTCATACGAGCAAAAGCTGACTGATCGCCGTAAAAAGCCGAGATGCCATAACGCTTGTGGAAGTCTTTATGAGTTTTAAGATCGCGCTTAAGACATGCCACAGCTGCCGGAACGATGGTTTCTACATCGACGTGGTGTTGGGAAATTTCATCGGGAGTGAATTCAACTGTGCCGGCGAATTGGGCTAAAGCGGGGAAAGAAATCAAAACGAGAAGCAGCATGAGTTTCGTCATGAAATGGTTTTAACATTCCATGACGAATCTGAAAATAATCAGTTTGGGCCAGCGGTCACGATATTCCAAGGACCTGCCATGAAGTGGGCAAGGAATTTTTGGAAATCGGCATAGACGGTATCGCGTACGGTCTGTTGCGCTTCGTGCTGGAAGTCTAGGCCCAGGCCATGAAGGGCCGGCACAGAATAAAACTGGGCATAGTCCTCGTTGGTTTGGATCGAGAGCTGTTGTTGGCCATCGAGCATCGTTTTTACACGATTGAACTCATCCTCGGTGAGACCCTCGCGCGACAAGCGAGTGAGGATGTCGAGAATGGCTTTTTCCGCGCGCTCTTTCTTATCCGCGCCGGCACCAATGTAGATGCCCCAAGAACCCGCCTCAAGCGCGGTGACGTGCACCGGTTGAACGGCGTAACAGAGACCTTGTTTGTCCCGCACTTCCACGAAGAGTTCAGAGCCCTGGCCCGAGAGATGAGCGGTGATCATCTTGAGATAGTTGTCTTCCACGGTGCTGAGCTTGTAGGCCGGGCGACCAATCACAATTTGAACCTGTTCGCGTTTCATATCGATGTCGAGGCGCTGACCGTTCTTGGCTTTAAGCGCATTCTTGCGGGGCTTCGGACCTTTACGTGGCTTGAGAGTCGCGAAGGCTTTGGAGAGTTTCATCACCACCGTTTCAAGATCAAGATCTCCGCAGTAGGTGAAAAGAATTTCTTCTTTCGCCATGTGACCACGATGAAGGGTCGCAAGCGCCGCAGGTGTCATCTTCTTGAGAGAGGCGGGGTTGCCTGAAGCATCTAGTGCGTAAGGATGTGCATTAAAAACAAGACGATACCAGCTCTTGAACGCCTGCTTAACCGCATCTTCTTTCTGGTTATCGAGCATGCGCAAAATCACTTGGCGTTCGTGCTTGAAGAATTTCTCAGGCATCGTCGGCTTGAGTAACGTGCCCGCGAAGTGCGCGAGAAGAGCATCGAAGTCGGTGCTCTGGCCGTGGAGCGTGAGACCGTAGGCGTTTTTACCTGAGAAACCAGAGAGCGCAGCAGAGCGCGCTTCCAAGTCTTGCTTCAAAGCTTCGTAGCCCATGCCCTTATATCCGTAAGTCATCAAGCGCGAGAGCATGCCGTGACGGCCGCAGTCGTTTTCATTTTCCGCAGCGATGCCACCTTTGGTGTAGTGGTGAAGTACGAATGTCGGGGTCATGGTGTTTTGACGATGGATCAGTCGAACGCCGGGCATGATCTCAACCATGGCGACAACGGCATCATGGGCCGAAACGGTTTTCTTGAGAGCTTTCTCGGTAGAGCCGTGTTTCTTTGCGAGCGCATGAATGGTTTTTTGGAAAGCGGCCAACTGCTTTTCAATCGGAGCCGTTTTGGTGCCCTCAGGAACTTGCATGGTGAGATGAAGTGGGCGCGAGAAAATACGCGGGAGCCCCATGGCGACCTGACGAGCAGGTGTATCTTTGATGCGTTTGATGAAGGCTTCTTCGCAGAAGATGTCACCGTTTTGAGCGAAGCCGTGGCCTAGTGAGAACGCGAAAGCTTCGATGCTTTCTTTTTCGTAGACCTTGCTGGCGACGTATTGGTTTTTAATCTTATTAACTTCTGCTTCCTTGAGATCACCTTTCAAGACACTTCCAAGCGTAGCTTCGAATGCTTTGAGAACTTTTGGTAAATTCTCCACCGGAAAGCTGCCCTTGATCATGTGGCAGCCCTTGTGGGCGAAATACATGGTTGAACCCGCCACACCGTTGCACAGACTTGTTTGCGCCACGAGAGCTTGGTAGAGCCGTGATGTTTCGCCATGAGCGAGACAGTTCACCGCAAGATCTTCAACCGAAGCCGATGGGTCCGTGTAGTCCGGCGCTGGCAACACCATGGAGAGGGTCGCTTGGCGGATTTGTTTTTCGTGTACGCTGACCTGTGACTTTTCCGGCACTGCGAATTCGCCGAAGAGAGACTGTTCGCCGCTCGGAAGCTTGAAAGAGGAAATCAACTTTTCAAGACCAGCTCTTTCAGTGAGATCGCCCGCTACAACCAGCATGGCGTTTTTGTGATTGTAGAAACGATTACGGAAACTTTTGAGCTGCTCAGAAGAGAAGTTCTTAATGGTGTCTTCGCGGCCGAGGATCGGATGCTGGTAGCCGCCTTCAAAACAGTTTTCTTGCAAACGCATGAAATGGAACTGGGACGGATTATCGAGTGCGCGACGGTATTCTTCAAAGACCACATCACGTTCAGACGGGAAGTCTTCTTCCTTGAACATCGGATTGGCGACCATATCTAACAGGATTGTCAGCGCGTTCGGAATCTTACGAGCAGGAGCATTGATGTAATAGCAGGTGTAATCAAAACTGGTGAACGCATTCACCTCGCCACCGAAAGTTTCAATTTCTTGCGCGATGGCAGCGCCCGGGCGAGTAGGGGTTCCTTTGAAGAACATGTGCTCTAAAAAGTGAGCGATCCCTTGATTGCTGTGATCTTCCAGGGCCGAACCAGCGCGAAACCACATTTGAACGGTCGAGGCAGTTGAGCCAGGTGAGTGAATGAATAGAGTTCTGAGGTCACCGAGACGGGTTTCTTCGACTTGCATGTCTTCTCCGGGAGCGTTGCCATCCGTAACCTTGGACGGTAAGACATTATCCTTTCACTGAGTGATAATTCCAAGGGCCGCATGACCATTGTGACAAGTTTGTATGTGCACGTGCCGTTTTGCCGCCATTTGTGCAACTACTGCGATTTCTATAAACAGAAGTTCGACAAGCCTCATGCACAGCGTGAGGAGTTTGCTGCTTACTTGCGCAGCTCAATCGAGCGCCATGAGTCAATAATGCGCGAGCAGAGTGCTCAGTGGGCACCACTTCAGACCGTTTATTTTGGTGGCGGTACTCCCTCGCTCTGGGATGTGGAGGGCGCCAAAATCTGGAAGGGAATGTTTCCTCTCGCGACCAACGCCGAAGTTACTTTTGAGGTGGATCCTGGTGCGTGGACTCCCGAAGGACTGACGGCCTGGGAAGAGGTCGGCGTGAATCGCTATTCGGTCGGCACACAGTCTTTGGATGCGGAATATTTGCGCATCTTAGATAGGGCCCACGACAGAGACGAAACGTTCAAGTTACTACGTCATTTAGCCGGGAAAAACTTCTCGGTAGATTTTCTCTTGGGCGCACCTCAAGGCCTCAAAAATCGTGATGTGATTAATGAGCTGGAAGAGCTCTTGTCCTACGGCCCAAAGCATTTGAGCCTCTACATTTTACAACCGGCTGCGGGTTATAAACTCAAAGCCAAAATTCCTGACGATGAAATCACTTCGCGAGAATACTTAGCTGTGAGTGAGTACCTGCGCTCGCGCGGTTTTCATCACTACGAAGTCTCAAACTTTGCACTGCCCGGGTTTGAATCTCGTCATAACTTACGCTACTGGCATGGGGAAAGTGTCGCGGCGTTGGGCCCCACAGGCACGGGCTATTTTGCGCAAGGACCAGAGAGGGCCTATCGCTACAAGTGGAAGCCAGGTCGTGCTGAAGTTGAAATCGAAAATCTTACGTTGAAAGAATTAGAGCTCGAAAAACTCTATTTGCGTTTGCGGCTTTCGGAGCCCTTCCGGATAGACGATTTTACCGGCGTTATGGACTTTGAAAAACGGCTGGAAAGTTGGCAAAAAAGAGGGCTGGTTTTAAGACTCGATAATGCATGGCAAATGACCCCTGCGGCCTGGGTCATTTTGGATAGCCTGCTGAATGAGCTTTTTAGCGCAGCTACGACTTAGTCTTTTCAAAGAGTTGGCCTCCTCGTCACGAGATTATTTATCGTCTCTACATTGACACTTTTACCCCCGAACCCATCTTATAGCTGAACCTGAATTGAGGAGTTTTTGTGACTGACGAGACCAACGGAAAAGAGAAGGATTCGACGACGGAAGAGACGGCCCAGACCGCTCCGGAAGTAGAAGTTCTCGAGCCAAAAAAAGACGAAGTAGATTGGAAATCAAAGTACTACTACCTCGCTGCCGAGATGGAGAATGGCCGTAAGCGCTTTGAGCGCGAGAAGGAAAATCTCCTGAAATACGGCAACGATAAAATCCTCGGTGATCTGCTTGATGTCGTGGATAATTTTGAGCGCACCGTAGACATGCTGAAGCCCGATCAAGACCAGAAAGTAAAAAACATTGTGGTGGGTCTCGATATGGTTCGCAAAATGTTCCTGGATTCGTTGGGCAAGCACGGTCTTTCTCAGCTCGAGTCACTTGGAAAAGATTTCGATCCGAATTTCCACGAAGCCATGGGCCAGGAATACTTGGAAGGCAAACGCCCGAATGAAGTTTTGAAAGAATACCAAAAAGGTTACGTCCTCAATGGCCGCCTCTTGCGTGCCGCCAGAGTGGTTGTAGCGAGCGATAAACAATAATTACTAAACAGGAGAATATATATGGGAAAAATTATCGGCATCGACTTGGGAACGACCAACTCATGTGTCGCAGTCATGGAGAACGGCGCTTATAAAATCGTTCCGAATGCTGAAGGTCACAACACCACACCGTCAATCGTTGGCTTCTCAGGCAACGGCGAAGTCCTCGTCGGCCAAGTGGCGAAACGTTCTGCGGTCACAAACCCAACGAAGACTTTGTTCGGCATCAAGCGTTTGATCGGTCGCAAAGCCACTGACAAAGAAGTGACCAAATTTAAAGAAGTCGCGCCCTTCGAAATCTTCGCCAATAAGAACGGCGACGCGTGGGTGAAAGTCGACGGCAAAGAATACTCAGCTCAAGAAATATCTGCGAAGATCCTCGAGAAAATGAAAAAAGCGGCAGAAGACTACCTCGGTCAACCTGTGACTGAGGCGGTTATTACTGTTCCAGCTTACTTCAACGATGCTCAACGCCAAGCGACCAAAGACGCTGGCCGCATCGCGGGTCTTGATGTGAAGCGTATTATCAACGAACCAACGGCCGCAGCACTTGCGTACGGTCTTGATACTAAGAAAGACAAGAACATCGCTGTCTTCGACTTGGGCGGCGGTACGTTTGACGTATCGATCCTCGAGATCACTACTGATGGCGTCTTCGAAGTAAAATCAACTCACGGGGATACGTTCCTCGGTGGTGAAGACTTTGACTACCGTATCATCAACTGGATCGCAGAAGAGTTTAAGAAAGAAACTAGCATCGACTTGAAAAACGACAAAATGGCGCTTCAGCGTTTGAAGGAAGCAGCCGAGAAAGCTAAGCACGAGTTGTCATCAGTCACTCAGACTGACATTAACCTGCCGTTCATCACGATGGATGCGACAGGTCCGAAGCACTTGAACATGAACCTCTCACGCGCCAAGTACGAGTCCTTGATTACCGATTTGGTTGATCGTTTGGTGGGCCCATGTAAAACAGCGATCAAAGACTCCGGCTTGACTCTAGCGGAAATCCACGAAGTGATCTTGGTCGGTGGTGCCACTCGTACGCCGATCGTTCAAGCGAAAGTAAAAGAGATCTTCGGCAAAGAACCTTCTAAAGGTGTAAACCCGGACGAAGTGGTAGCTGCGGGTGCCGCGATTCAAGGTGGCGTACTTGCTGGTGACGTAAAAGACGTCTTGCTCCTCGACGTGACTCCGTTGTCACTTGGTATCGAGACTCTCGGAAACGTGTTCACTCGCATCATCGACAAGAACACGACGATTCCGACAAAGAAGAGCCAGGTGTTCTCAACGGCGGCTGATAACCAGCCTGCAGTGAGCATTCACGTGTTGCAAGGTGAGCGCGAGTTCGCCGTCGACAACAAAACTTTGGGTAAGTTCGATTTGACTGGTATCGCTCCGGCGCCTCGTGGACTGCCACAAATTGAAGTGATCTTCGACATCGATGCCAACGGAATCGTTAACGTAAGTGCGGTCGATAAAGCGACGGGCAAGACGCAGAACATCGTCATCACGTCGAACTCTGGTTTGAACGAAGCAGAGATCAAGCGGATGGTTGAAGAAGCTGAGAAGAACCGCGGCGCAGACCAGAAGCGCCGTGAAGTGGTCGATGCTCGCAACAGCCTCGACTCTTTAGTGTTCGCTTCTGAGAAGGGTTTGAAAGATGCTGGCGACAAAGTCCCGGCGGATAAGAAAGCCGAAGTGGAAGCAGCCGTGACAGAAGCCAAGACAAAACTCACCAGTGAGAACTTGGATGAGATCAAAGCGGCCACAGAGCGTTTGCAGAATGTAGCTCATAGCTTGGCGCAGTTTATGTACCAAGGCCAAGGCGCCCCGGGTGCAGATGGTCAACCTGGTGCGGGTGAAACTGCGGATGAGAAGAAGAAAGACGGCGATGACGTTGTCGATGCGGACTACAAAGAGGTCTAATCTGACCCTATAACCCAAGCCCCTCTCTCCCTTTCGGAGCGAGGGGCTTTCTTACGTTGAGGCCCTATGGCGGAAAAGCGCGATTATTACCAAGTCCTCGGTGTTGAACGTGGCGCCTCGAAGGACGAGATCAAGAAGGCCTATCGCAAGCTAGCGATGGCGCATCACCCAGATCGCAACCCAGATAACAAAGAAGCAGAAGCCAAGTTTAAAGAAGCTTCCGAAGCTGCGGAAGTTCTGCTCGATGACCAGAAACGTGCTCGCTTCGATCAGTATGGCCATGCGGGTATGGGTCAGGGCGGGGGCGGCGGTGGATTCCAGGGCGGTTTCGGCGGCGGTGACTTCGGTGATCTCGGCGATATGTTTGGCGATATCTTCGGCGAGATGATGGGAGGGCGCGGTCGTCGCGGCGGCGGTGGTGGACGGGGACGCTCGCGCGCACAGATGGGCGAAGACCTGCAGGCCGATATGGAAGTCACCTTCGAAGAAGCGGCTTTCGGCGTAGAAAAAGAAATGCTGATTCTCAAAGCTGTTGTTTGTGGCGACTGCCATGGCAGTGGTGCAAAAAAGGGTTCTAGTCCAACCACGTGCGATATGTGTCACGGTCACGGTGAAGTTCGTCGCCAGCAAGGCTTCTTCACGATTTCTCAGCACTGTCCGAAGTGTCAGGGTTCAGGGCAAATGATCAAAGATCCGTGCACCAATTGTAATGGTCACGGTCGCACCCGTAAAAAAGAAACTCTCAGTGTGAAAGTTCCTGCCGGGATTGATGAAGGTCAACGCTTGAAGCTTTCAGGCCAGGGCGATGGTGGAATGCACGGCGGTCCGGCCGGTGATCTCTACGTCCTCATCCGTTTGAAGAGCCATGAGTTTTTCTCACGCGAAGGTTTCGATGTCGTTTGTGAGGTTCCAATCAGTTTCTCGCAAGCGGCTTTAGGCGCGGAAATTGAAGTCCCCACTCTCGGTGGACGAGTGTCTATGAAAGTTCCGTCTGGGACGCAGTCCGGCAAAAAAATGCGACTAAAAAACAAGGGCATTGCGAAACTCGGCGGTTATGGATTTGGTGATCAAATCATTTCCATTCATGTTGAGACACCCAACAAGCTCTCAAGCGAACAGAGAGAGCTCTTTGAGCGCCTTGCAGCGTTAGAAGAAAACCAGAGTAATCCCATGACTCGTGGTTTCTTTGATCGAGTGAAAGACCTCTTCCAATAAGTCCATCGCGAGCGGTACACTAGGGCATTAATTATTTGCTCCGGGGTACCGCTCATGCGTTTCACAACTCTCGTTCTTGCCGTGTTTCTTTTCCTTCAGGGTTGTTCCCAGGGTCCAGTTCGCCCAACTAAAACCCCGGAAGTTCGCCCAGCGGTTCAGCAGAAAATTGATCAGGCCCGTGAGGCCCTTGGAAAGGGCCAACCCAAAGTGGCGATCGCGCGTCTCGGTGAACTCTCAGACGACACGCTTGAACCCTTAGAAAAAGCCATGAAGTATAACCTGAAAGGTGTTGTCCTTTTCTCGGAGAGCGAGTGGGAAAAAGCTCTTGCGAATTTTGACGTCGCTAAAAAATACGTTCCAAGCGATAGCACGCTGGAAGCACAAGTATGGCTTAACATTGCCAGTGCGCGCTTCAAGCAGGGGCTCTATGCGGAGCTGAAAACGGCTCTCGATGAAATTCGCCCGAAACTTCTTCCGGAAAATGAGATTAAGAAATATGCCCAGTTGAAACTAGCCTGGGCGGTTAAGTATCAGCGTCATTACGAGATCGTAGAAACTTCCGTGATGCTCCTCAAAGATGCCAAGAGCATGAGCGAAGTGCAGGACTCGATCCTAAAAGAGCGGCTGAACCTCTCATTTAAAAGCTTAGAAGACCGCGACAAATCGAATTTGCTCGAGACTTACGGTGAAGAGAAGTGGTTGGCGCTGGCGTATCTTGGTCAACTCGAAGCGGAAGCTCGCTACTACAAGGGCGACACAAGCGGGGCACGTGATGTCGTGGGCTGGCTCTCAAACCGTTTTAGCGATCAGCCGCAAGTCATGTCCTTCGTGAAAGACTTTGAGCAACGCCTTGATAGCTCAACTCGTCTCTCCATGGCGGGTGTGGGTGTCATCCTTCCGCTTTCGGGTGAAAAGGGAAGCTTCGGTCAAAAAGCATTGCTCGGTCTCGATGCTGCTTTGAAGTCAGTAGATCTTGGCCGCGAAGTTGAAATTTACACCAAGGATTCTTTTGATTCGCCGGCAGTTGGAACACAAGCTGTTCGTGACCTGATTCAACAACACAAAGTTCCCTTGATCATCGGCGGTCTTTTCCCAGAAAGTGCGAAGGCGGAATACCTAGAAGCCAAAAAATGGGGGGTTCTCTACATCTCCTTGGCCCCTGTGCATTTACCACGTGAAGAAAAAAACCATTTGCTGATTGAAGTGCAAGGCTCCATTGAAAGCCAAGTGGCTGCTCTGGTTTCAGACGAGATGCTAGCTCGCTTTGGCAAACGCGTGGGTGTGATCTACCCACAAGGTGAAGCGGGCAAAGCTTACGCAGATGAGTTTTGGCGGGCGGCTTTGAATAAAGGCATGCAGATTTCTGCCGTAGCTGCGTACCCTAAAAATACGCTCGATTTCCGCGACACCGTTCAGCACTTTTTAGGATTACGTTTCCCCCGTGAGCGCTCCGAGGAGTTAGAGATTTTCCGTGAGACCTATGCTCACGAGCGGTCGACCATTCGTCGTATTCAAAACCTTCCGCCCGCGATGGATTTCGATTGGATCTTCGTGGCGTCGTATCCGCATGAGGCGCTTTCGCTCTTACCGACTTTTGGCTACTACGACGCTCAGAACATGAACATCTTCGGAGGTCCGAGCTGGGCTTCGCGATCCCTGCTCAATGAACAGAAGAACATTGGGAAACTCTACCTCGTGGGTGAAGATCCGGGTGATATCAACCAAGAGTTCTATAAGAAGTTTCAGGCTACTCACGGCAAGGCCCCCACGTTGCTTGAAAGCGTAGGTTACGACAGTGCTCTCTTGGCCACGCAACTCATTAAAGACGGCAGCCTCAGTCAGCGTTCAGCTTTTGATAAGCAGATGCGTGATTTGGCGAATTTGAAAGGGATGTCGACGGACTGGAGTCTGGTTGACGGACTGTGGATCAAGAAGATGCAGCCGCTTGTGATGAGGAACGGCGAGATTAAGAAAATTTTTGAAGGTGAACTTCAGTAGTTAATTGGGGTAGCGCAGCTGGAAGAGATTCTCGAAGTTGCGCCCATAGTCTTCCAGATCAAGGCCGTAGCCGACCACGAAAGCATCATCGAGTTTTTTACCGATGAGCTCGGCCGTAACGGGTACGGCACGCTTGTAGGGTTTATCAAAAAGCGTCACGACACCCACGGAGCGTGGTGAGGCGAGTTGCAAACGCTTTTTGAGAAAGCTTAACGCGCGGCCCGTATCGATAATTTCTTCCACAATTAACACGTTGCGATCAACTAAGTTGGTTGTTAGGTCTTTCGAAAGGCAGATGGTGCCGGCAGATTCTTTGCTGCGTCCCACTGCATTAAGTTTCACGAAATCTACATAAACTCGGACACCGTGAATCGCTCGAACCAGGTCGGCCATGAACGTCATGCTGCCCTTGAGAACGCCAATGAGCACCAAATCCTGCCCTGCGTACTTCTGAGAGATCGTGTGACCTAGTGTCTCTACGATAGTGCGAATCTCTTTGCGATCGACGTACCTCTCGAATTGAGTGCCGGCAAAGCTAGACGGGAACTTATCTTTTTCATCCATGGTGAACCTCGAGTGAAGGTCTATTCTAGCTGCGCACGGGAGTTCAGGCCATATCAACTCCGAGTTGAAGCGTTTTGGTCGGACAAAGAGAAATCCCGACAAAATCTTGTAGTTAGCAGGGGGGGATGATAAATTTTTTGGGTAATCGAAAGGTAAAATAACACCCATGGCCGAGAAGAAAAAAGCTCGTAAGGCGAGTGCGAAGAAGAAAGCTGCGCCTAAAAAGCAAATCAAGAAAATGAGTAAGTCCGCGCTCGTGAAGCGTCTGACTGAAAAGACAAAGAAGCCGAGCTTCAAGCTATCGCCGCGTTTGCAGGCGATCCGTGCGAAGCGTGTGTACGCCAACGTAGCAAAACGTAAGATCGCGCTCGACATGCTTGAGCGCTACACTGGTCACGACTTCACAGATTTTCAGCCGCAAATCATTCTCACGAATTTCCACTACTACTTCGATCGCTTTCAAAAACTCTTGCCTGATGCTGTTGCCACCAAGGGTTCTGCCTTCGCTGCCGCCTCGTCGGCTTCGGCGAAAGTCACGATTGTCGAGTTCGGCATCGGTAGCGCCATGGCTGCCTTAGTTATGGAGCTTTTGGCGATAGTTGAGCCCAAAGCTGTCTTGTTCCTCGGGATGTGCGGCGGGACTCACAACGAGCTAAAAGTGGGCGACTTCATTTTGCCGATCGGCTCAATTCGTTCTGAGAGTGTCTCGGTGCATTTCATGCCCGTGCAAGTGCCCGCATTGCCGACTTTCAAAATTCAAAAGTTCGCCAGCCAAGTATTAGTAGAACATGGTCTCGATTACCGCACAGGTGTGGTACACTCAACAGACCTACGCTTCTGGGAATTCGACGAGAACTTCAAAGAGACATTATACGAAGAGCGCGCCATCGCAGTTGAGATGGAAACGGCGGCCCTTTTTGTGACTGCATTCGCCAGTAAAGTGAGTGTGGGCGCATTGTTACTAGTGAGCGACATGCCACTCCAGCGTGGTGGTATTAAAACGAAAAAAAGCGCGAATAGCGTGTTTAGAAACTACACGGATCTGCATATCGAACTCGGCATTGAAATCATGGCCGACATCGCAGAACGTGGCGAAGCGATCCGACAATACAAGTGGTGATCAACTAAGGAATTTACGATGTTCAAGAAAGTCCTCGATTGGTTCTCAAATGATCTAGCGATCGACCTTGGTACCGCCAACACACTGGTGTACGCCAAAGATCGCGGAATTATCGTCAACGAGCCTTCAGTCGTGGCCGTCCACCAGGGCTTCCGCGGAGAACAGAAAGTCCTCGCCGTGGGCAAAGAAGCGAAGGAAATGTTGGGCCGTACTCCCGGTTCGATCAAAGCCATTCGCCCGATGAAAGACGGCGTCATCGCCGACTTCGAAGTGACTCAGGCGATGCTGAAGTACTTCATTCAGAAATCACTCAATGGCTCAAAGCTCATCAAGCCTCGTATCATCATCTGCATTCCATTCGGTATCACGCAGGTCGAAAAGCGCGCGGTGAAAGAATCTGCGGAGCAAGCAGGCGCCCGCGAAGTTTACTTGATCGAAGAACCGATGGCAGCGGCGATCGGTGCGGGTCTCCCGATCACCGATCCCTCAGGTAACATGATCGTCGACATCGGCGGCGGCACAACTGAAGTGGCCGTGATCTCTCTCGGCGGTATCGTGTACTCTAAATCAGTGCGTGTGGCCGGTGATAAGTTCGACGAAGCCATCGTGAGCTACATCAAAAAGAAATACTCTCTCTTGATCGGTGAACGTACCGCGGAGATGATTAAGATCTCCATCGGTAACGCTTATCCTTTCGATGATGAAGTGAAGACGTACGAAGTGAAAGGCCGCGACTTGATCGCCGGCGCACCAAAAACCATCGAAGTCACTTCCGACGAAATCCGTGAAGCTCTCGCGGATCCCATTTCAGAAGTCATCGAAGCCATTAAGATCTCTCTCGAAAAGACTCCACCGGAATTGGCAGCGGATATCGTTGATAACGGCATCATCCTCGCGGGCGGCGGTTCGATGCTGGCTAACCTCGATATCTTGATCAAAGAGAAGACGGGTCTTCCGGTCGCTCTGGCAGAAGATCCTCTGACCTGCGTTGTCCGCGGTTGTGGGATGGCACTCGAGAGCATGGCACTGCTTCGTCAGGTGACGACACTTACCTAAGGCGCAGGCATGTCGCAGGAGCCACGAAACCACTTCACGTCTCTGACGGAGCCGGAGAAGAAAAGCAAGCTGTGGCAGTTGTCTTCCGCGAAAGGAAAATGCACGCTCTGGCAGCGTGGTCAAAAAGAGCGTCGTCCATTTCGCGTCAAAGATTTTATTCGCGAAGAGAACCGGCTCGTGCTTCATCGGGAAGCAGGTTCTCTCGCTGTCGGACAAGATGTTCTGGGAACCTTCGACCTCAAGGGTGTGAGCTTCTTTCTCAAAGCAAAGATTTCGAAGCTCGATCAAGATGAATTTCATATCCTTGTCGCGGCAGATTTTTACAAATCGGAACGTCGTCAAAACTTTCGACTGCTCGCTTATCCCATATATGAAATCACTGCTTCATTTAAACTTCCCGCGAACTACGAGGGTGGCAAAGTTGTCGATATCCGCAATAAGTCCTCGCAGACTGGTCTCTTTAAGAGCTTCTTGCGCATCGTAGAGCCTCAGCGCTCATCTGAAGAACAAAACCTGCTCCGGATCCGCGTGCAGGATCTGTCACTGACGGGCATGTCTGTTTTCATCGGAGCGGCTGAACTCGATTGGTTTCGCGCAGGAGAAAAGTTAAGTGCCATAGAAGTAAATCTCCAAGGTGAGAAGCTTGTTTTCCCAGACTGCCGCATCGTCTATGTAGTGGATCAGATCGGAACCAGTGAGCGTCAGCAAAAAAAATATAAAGTAGGGATTCGCTTTGAGGCCATGGCCGAAGAACTCGAGCGGGTCTTGGCCGGAAGAATCAACGCTCTGTTGCGCTCGATCGATGCCAACAGTGAATTTGAAGAATTTCTCAAATGAGAGCTCTTTTAATCCTATTGGGCTTTGTCCTCGCAAGCTGCACCAGCGGTGCAAAACATTCCTCTAGTCTTAAAGGTAACCACGCTCAGGCTTATGCCTACCGTGATGTGAGTGGTGAGTTCGAATACGCGCGTGAAGTGAAGTTTGAAAAAGGGAAGCTCGCAACAAGAGTGCAAATTCTCTCTGAAGCGGGTGGAAATGAACGTTTGTTAGAAAAGACTTTTGCGATCGCGGCGGTAGGTTCAGTGAAGTCCCAGGAAGGTCGCGTGAATGCGGTTCGCCCTGAGCTTTCCCAGCACACCGTTTGGTTAGATGGAAAAAAATACTTCAGTCAGCTAAAGCTGAATTCTAAGAAGAGAGTCTTGGAAGCGATCATGGATAGCCCCGATCCTAGATGGAAAGGAAAGCGGGAGATCAAGATTCCGAAAGGTAGAATCTTCTGCTTTTACTCCCAACTTCCGGAATGCCTGATTCTTGCCGATCTCATTGCGGCCACCGATAGCGGCCGTCGTCGTGCCTCCTTCATTCTCGTTTGGGACTCATGGCCGTATCACCAGGAACACTTCAACGGGCTTAAGGAATCACCTTTTGCCAGTGCCGTGATTAGCAATGAAGGCATAAAGAAGTCGGATAAGCGCTATAATATAGAGGCGGCCGGCCAGACGATCAGTTTGCATTTTTCTCATGATAATAAATTCGTAAGGATGTTTTGGACCGCGCAAGGCATCAGCCTTCTCCCTCCGGGCGAGAAGCAGGATTCGGAAGAAATATAGGAAGGATAGCTTTATGGAAAACCCAGGTAATCTCATCATCACCGGTATCAAAGGCACCTCTTTATCCCCCGAGGAGAAAGAGCTTCTACGTGAGGAGAAGTTGGGAGGAGTTGTTCTTTTTTCAAACAATTTCGAAGATGCGGCTCAGCTGGCCGAGCTCGTGAATTCACTTCAGTCGCTTCGCGATGAATGGCCGATGTTTATCACTGTCGACCACGAGGGCGGGAGAGTCCTTCGATTCAAGAAAGGCTTCACGCAGTTCCCCTCGATGTACGAGATCGCCAAGGTTGATTCTCCGAAGCTAACTTTTGAAGTGCATGCAGTTATGGGCCGGGAACTTTCTGCTTGCGGTGTGAACGTGAGTTTCTCGCCGGTGTGTGACATTTGGACCAATCCGGATAATCAAGTCATTGGTGACCGTTCGTTTGGGCATGACATTGAAACGGTTGAGAAACACATCAGTGCTGCTATCCGTGGTTTGCAGACCAACGGAGTCTTGGCCTGCGCGAAGCACTTCCCGGGGCACGGGAATACCGTGAAAGACAGCCACTACGAGCTACCGTTCATTAAAGAAAGCCTCGACGAACTCCGCGCTCGCGAGATTCAACCCTTTGTTCGAGCTTCAAAAAGTCGCGCAGAATTCATGATGATGGGCCATCTCATGATTGATGCTCTCGATAGCAAGTTCCCGACGAGCGTCTCCGCCAAGGCCTACCAGTTTCTGCGTGAGGAAACAAAGTTCACTAAGATTGTGATCACTGACGACATGGAGATGAAGGCCATCGCTGATCGCTACACCACGGAAGAAGCGGCCTTCTTGGCCATTGATGCTGGCGCCGACGTTCTTCTCTACCGCAAACCGGAAGAAGCAGCGAAAGCGGTCCTATCCCTGAGAGAAGCGCTCAAGACTAAAAAACTCAAGAAAGAAAAATTCTTGGAAAAACTCGGACGCGTCGAGAGCTGCAAGCAAGAAAACTTCAAGGAATACAAGCCTATCTACGTTCCCAAAATCACCAGCGCTTTCAATTCTCAGGAATCTAAAAAAGCATTGGAAATTTATCAGGCATTTTTGCAAGGAAAGCCCATCGCTCGCTGAGCGGAGTTTTTTGCCCGCCTCCGCGATTTCGGTCCCTTGCGTCCTTCTCTGTTAATCTATTAGAGAGAAGGAGTATGCCAACTCATGGAAATAAGGTTTTTGATAGGCCTGTGGGCGCTGTGTTGGGCGTTCGTGTCACCAGCGTTTGCACAACGCTGCGCTGACGATTTTGGCTCCATCGATGAGGCTTGCATTCGCAGTCGAGAAACGAAATTCGGCGATAAGTCTGTCACGCTCACCAAAGATTTGGTCGACAGCGTTTATTTTTACAAAACAAATTTAGGTAACTACGGCCGACTACAAATCATTTCAGTCGTCACAGACAAAGATCGTTCGACGGAGGATAAGAAACGCGGCTTCCGTGAGTGTGTCGTCTACTTCACGGCTACAACCTACATGAAGGGTAAAACATTTCAACCCAATTCTATTCTCAGCATCAAGTCAGAATTTAATACGTGGACGCAGGACAGTCTTGGCCTCGATCGAAATGGTCCCTTTGATTTGCGGCTCGAGAGGGACGGAGAAACGTGTGCAATTAAACCACTTTCTTCGACGTGGGTGGCATACAAAAAGATCTCCTCGACCGCTGGTTTGTTTGGCGAAGCGGGCAGCCGCACGCTCTACTATGCGGCGCTGATTCTCATTGGGTTGGCCGTGTTCTTAGTTGCACGAGCGACGCTTGATGAAGAAAATAAATTTAAAGCCGCAGAAGCCCTTGAAGAAGCGGAGACAGATAAGAAGCAGCAGACACCAGACTTTGTGCTGAGATTTTCTCGACCGTTTTTCAAACGGTACTTCACCCCGATTGTGATGGGACTTAAGGGAAGACAAAACCTCAAGACGAAGTATCGGCGAAAGCTTGCGAATGCGGGATTGACGAAAGAACTCACACCAGAAGATTTCTTTGCCTTCAAGCTCTTCTTGATCATTGGCTTTCCGGTCATCTTCATCATTCTGCGTGTCCTACTGGTATAGACATGTTTCCTGAGTTTTTTTCCGGTTCTAGCGGTGGTGGGTTTCTACTATCCAAACTTCTGGATGATGGGAAGAATCGAGAAGCGCCGTGAGGACATGATGAGAGGGATGCCATTCATCGTCGACATGTTGGCGCTATCCGTAGAGGCGGGACTGGATTTCATGGCCGCCATTCAAAAAGTTATAGAAAAGGCTCCGCGCTCTCCTCTCGTAGAGGAATTTGAAACGATGATTAAAGAAACAAAGATCGGCTCAAGCCGAGCCGAGGGCTTACGCCAGATGGCCTGGAGAATTGACGTTCTTCCCATTAACTCATTCTGCGCCACTTTGATTGCTGCCGATTCAGTGGGTGCTTCCATCGCTCCCATCCTCAAGCAGCTCTCCATTGAAATGCGCCAAAAACGCTCTTCAGAAGCAGAGAAGAAGGGTGCCACAGCAGCCACCAAGATTCTCTTTCCCATGATTATCTTCATCATGCCTGCGGTGTTTATTGCGATTGCTGGCCCCATGCTCATTAAATTCATCACGGGAGGTAACTAGTGTATAAACTCGTCGCCGTCGGTGGGAAGTTACGTGGACAAGAGATTGTCCTCAACAACGGTGAGAATACCTTAGGCCGCTCGGTAGATGTGGATCACCAGATTGCCATCGAAGGTGTGTCAAAGAAACACATGCGCGTGACGGTGAACGGCAGCACAGCGTTTGTGGAAGATCTCGGAAGTTCTAACGGAACATTCGTGAATGGCAAATTGATCAAGAAAATGACGGTTAAGGACGGCGATAAGATTGCTCTTCCGAACGTCATCTTTCAGATCGTCCATGTGGAAGAAAAAAAGATCATCGTAAAAAAACAAATCGCCAAGATGGCGAACGATGACGTGGAGCTTGATCTCGACATTAAAGAGTCGCCACCGGATAGTCTGGGTGGGAAGATGATTTGGATCTTCAAGCAGAAGCTCATGCCCGTCATCTACAACTTCAATGAGCAGTATGAGTGGAGTGCACTCTTAGGCATTCTGCTGTTCATGTTCATTGGCGTGAACATCAGTTTGACAATTTTTCCAGTCTTGCGAGATGCCAAGCGTTTGCTGATCTTGGAAGTGGCTTTGCGTGGTAAGCAGTATGCTGATGAAGTGGCGCGCGCCAACTCAGTGGCCCTCTCACGGCGCGATCTCGACAAACTCGAAACGAACTTCTTAGATAGTGCGGACGGTGTGGATTCTTATGAACTGTTTGATATGGACGGACGCATCGTTCGTCCGATTGGAAAGCTCAATAAGAACATCAATGACTCCTTCTCGGTAGACGCACTCAACTTCTACAAAGACCCTTCCAACCAAGAACGAGAATTGATTGCTCCCTTGGGAGCTAACAAGATCGGCATTGGCCGTCTCATCCGTGCCTACGACGTAAAGGTTGGCCGCCAAGAAAACGTAGGAGTGATCGCGATCCACTTTGAACCCGGCACCCTACAAGCACAAGCAGCCTCCAACTCGAAGGCTTACCTAGAGTCCCTGGTGACCTGCGGACTCGTTGCAATTTTCTTCTTCGGCATTGTCTACTTCATGACCGTCCGCCCTTTGGAAGAACTTCGTATTCAAGTGGAAAACGTATTGCGTGGTAAAAAGAAAGAACTCGATTCCCCCTATCTCTTCCGGGAAATTGCACCCTTGCGGAATACCTTGAATTCGATGCTTCAACGTTTACGTGAATTGCAGAATACGGACACTGGGGAAATGGCTTCAGCAGAAGAAGACGGGCCGTATGTCAGATCTCTCCTGGAGTTCTTGCAAGGTGCGCAAGGTGCTGTCATGGTGCTCGATTCTGAAAAGCTCATCCAGGGTCTTAACCTCGAGGCGGAGGATCTGATTGGCATCCGTCAGAGCTCCGGGCAAGGCCAGAGTTTGCTTGATGCAGCTCGTGATCAGGGCTTTGCAGCCACCGTCATTGACCTCTGCGATCAATCCGCCAACAACGG
>JAIXOY010000067.1 GCA_027486525.1 Pseudomonadota bacterium | reverse complement strand
GTCCCGAAGATTTCATCGCACCGTTGTTTGTGCGCGAAGGGAAGGCGGAGCGCACAGCGATCGCTTCCATGCCCGGCCACGCGCGCTTGAGCATTGACGAGTTGATCAAAGAGGCCCGCGAACTGTTTGCTCTCGGTGTACGCTCTGTCGCGCTTTTTCCGGCGATTGATGACACAAAGAAAACCAGCGACGCGCGCGAAGCCTGGAACCCGGAGAATCTCAATCTGCGTGCTGCTCGGGCACTCAAGGAAGCGTTGCCTGACTTGCTCTTGATGGGTGACATCGCCCTGGATCCGTACTCCAGCGATGGCCATGACGGCATCGTCGACCCAAGGTCGGGCGAGATCTTAAATGACGCCAGCATCGAAGCGTTGATCAAGCAATCCATCGCTTCGGCGAAAGCGGGCTTTGAGATCCTGGGCCCCTCCGACATGATGGATGGCCGTGTGGGGGCCATGCGCTCAGCACTTGACGGAGAAGGCTTCGAGCGCACGTTGATCATGAGCTACACCGCAAAATACGCGTCAGCGTTTTATGGCCCGTTCCGTGATGCTCTCGCCAGTGCGCCGAAGAAGGGCGATAAAAAAACATACCAGATGGATCCGGCCAACGGTCGCGAGGCCCTTCGTGAGGCGGCCCTGGATGAAGCGGAAGGCGCCGACATTTTGATGGTGAAGCCAGGGCTGCCGTACCTGGATGTGATCTATCGCTTACGCCAAGCGAGTACGCTGCCGATTGCCGCTTATAACGTGTCGGGTGAGTATGCCATGGTGAAGGCCGCCGCGGAGAAGGGCTGGATCGATGGTGACAAAGTCATGATGGAAGTCCTGACGTCATTTAAACGCGCTGGTGCTGATATTGTGCTCACCTATTTTGCCAAAGACGCGGCCAGGCTTTTACAAGGATGAAGCCCACGCTTCATTTCGTGATCCTGCGCTTTTCAAGTCTGGGGGACGTGGTCCTGCAGACGTCTGTGATCACGTGGTTGAAGCAGACCTATGCCCGTGAACTCAAAGTGACGTTTGTCACTTCTCATGAATTTAAAGATCTCGTCACGGATCATCCCGACATTCAGCGCGTGCTGACCTTCGATCGTCGCTCGGGTGAAAAACTCTCGGGGCTGGCGCGCAAGCTTCGCGAGCTGCATGCAAAAGATCCCATTACGCTTGTGCTTGATCTTCACTCCACGACGCGTTCGACGTTGTTGCGCCTCATGCTTCCCACGTTGCCACGCCTTGTGGTGGACAAGCGTCGTGTCGA
Source organism: Pseudomonadota bacterium (assembly GCA_027486525.1). Classification (GTDB taxonomy): domain Bacteria; phylum Bdellovibrionota; class Bacteriovoracia; order Bacteriovoracales; family Bacteriovoracaceae; genus UBA6144. The sequence goes on along the minus strand of JAIXOY010000067.1, from coordinate 34,663 downwards.
GAGATTCTTTCTCGTGCGTCTGCCGGGGTGGAAAGGGTGGACGCGCTGGAAAATGTTTGGCCTTGAGGCGCAAGTCGAGCGCACGCCCAGAGACTGGCAGGGGATTCTCATGGCGCGGTTTAAGCGCGGGAATCGCCCTTTGACCGAAACGCCTCCGGTGGATCGCATCCATCATAAAAAACCCTATGTGGTTTTTGCCCCGGTAGCATCATTCGAGTCCAAACGCTGGCCGATGGATTACTTCGTCACTCTCGCTCAGAAATTTTTGAACGACGAGCGCTGGAAGAGTTATGACTTGGTCATTGTCGCTGGTCCTGCGGACAAGCACTGCGAGGCCCTGAATGTGATTCATGATCCGCGCCTGTTGAATCTGCAAGGCAAAACGAAACTCAAAGAATCCATCGCCTGGATGCAGGAAGCGCGAGTGGTGGTCGGCAACGACTCCGGCATGAATCACATCGCTGAAGCGGCCAACGTGCCGGTGATCACGCTGTTTGGTCCCACGCATGAAGGTTTTGGTTTTGCTCCGCACTTACCCACCTCGACGGCGATGTCAGTGAATGTGTGGTGTCGTCCATGCTCCGCCACGGGTGCGCGTAGATGTTTTCGTCACGAACAAGTTTGTATGACCCAACTCACGCCCGAGCGCGTGTGGTCTGTACTCGAGCAGAAGTTGGTGAGCGCATGATCTGGCGATTGATTGATCTGCTGCACGCGCTGCTCGCTCTGCTTTGTTACCCTCTGCGATTCACGCAGTGGGGACGGGAGCGTGTGCGCTTTGAGAGCGCTCGAGGGCCAAGCATTGAAGCGCAGTGGACCTTCGAAGTCTCTAGTGAGGGAGAGTTCGAGCAGGTGCGTCCATGGGTGCAGATGATTCTTGATCGCGGTGAAAAGATCGAACTGATCTATGCCTCGCCGAGCGTAGAGAAAACCGTCACGTTCCTCGCAAGTCATTACCCGAGCCAGCTTCGGCTGTTTCCTTTGCCACTGTTGACTCACACACCGTGGCTTTTGGTGCGTGAACTGAGCGCACCGCGCTTAGTGATGTGCCGCTATGATTTTTTTCCATCCCTGATGGCACGAGCTTCGGTGGCGGGAGTGAAGGCCGGAGTGGTCTGGGCGAGCTTCACCAATAAACGTGAGCGCTTTGAAAAGGGACCTTGGCGTTTTTTCTATCGCTGCCTCTATAGTGTTTTTGCGTGGGTCGTGCCTGCGACTCCGACGGATGTGGATCTGTTTGATCGGCTCGGCAATGTGCGTGTGCTGCCTTACAGTGAGATGCGGGTTCCGCAGATCATCAAACGTCTCAGTCTTCGGCAAGAAACGTTGATGAATCGTTTTCCCCATTGGGAAAAATTTCAAGCACTCCTGCGGCGGGCCCCTTGTGAGCAGCGCTGGATCATGGGGAGTTGCTGGCCTGAGGATCTCGCGTTTCTCAAAAACGCCGAGCTGCAAACGCAAGTGAAGAACGGAGAATCGCTCGTCATGCTGGTGCCCCACAAACTCGATGGCGACTGGAGAGCTCTGCTCGCACCCTATGGCATGCCGGTGCATGTGATCGATGAGACCTGGGATGGTCGTGATCCGGGTGTCGGGCTGGTGGTGTTGAAGCTCAAAGGCATTTTGTGTGAACTCTATCCCGAGGCCAACTTTGTCTACGTCGGTGGCGGCTTCGGGCGCTCGGTACATTCGGTGATGGAGCCTTTCGTGGGCGGCGCCCGCGTGGTGTGTGGACCGAAGGTAACTCGGTCAACAGAAGTAGAGTTGATTTCAAAAGTATCGCCCCAAGGAATCATGGTGGTGGCCGATGAGGCCGCTCTCGAGCGCGCCTACTCAAACGTGCAGCACGATCCCCCGGATTACCAGCGCCGCCAGGACTGGCTTGCGGGGCAAGAGAAACGATTGCTGCTCAATCTTGTCGAGGTAGAAAAATGTTAAAGAGTCGCTACCATGCTGTGTTCTGGGGAAAGACTCCGTGGAGTTTGTTGCATGCCCTTTTGTGGCGCCTGAAAGATCGCGAAGTGCTAGTGATCGATGACCAGTCCCTTTCCACCGCGTCGGGTGGTCACCGTTGGCTCACGGGTCTTGAGATGGGAGCGCTCCAAGAGCTGGGAGAGAAATTTCAGATCGAGCCTTTGTTGGCGTTGGATTCATTTCTTCGGCCCGCTCGTGTCAAAGTTCAAACGCCGCAGTTCCAATGGGTCACCTGCCTGAACGCCCGAGATAATTTGCGCGAGTTCATCCGCAAGTTTCCCGTGTTCCAAACGCCTGTGCTGCTGCAGGCGCTGGAGCAACATGACATCACGGCAGACTTGCAGAAAGTTCAGAAATCTTTTCTCGAATGGTTCCGTTCACAACAAGTGCGTCATCGCAGCACTCCGGCCTTCGTCGCCGCGGGTGTCCCGTGGTTCGTGGAGTTTCAAAAAGTTCTCACGGACGAACTCACGCGTGCCTATCGCGATCCGCAGGACGGCGCGCTGGCGCAACTGGTGGCCGGCTTCAGCAGTGCCACCGGGCAAGTGGTGAAAGCAACTTTTTCTCCCCATGAAGCGGCCTACATGGCGACCCGTCTACTCTCACCGCTCTGGGAACTAGACGTACGCTGGTTTGAACGCGAACTGCTCCGCGAGTTACAAGGGAAGGGAGCACACTTTAAACGCGCCGGTATTCAGTCCTGGCAGTTGGGTCAAGGCCGTGTTGAGGCCGCCCTCTTAGATAGCTATGAAGGTGTGATCGGGTATGAGCGCCTCTTGATGTACGGATTCCCGCCAGCGACCGGGGCCCTGCAATGTGTCTTCAATGAAAAAGTTTTCCGTGGTCTTGAAACCATCTGGCCCCATGTGGAAACCGGAGTTCTCGAAGAGCCGCGTGCGGAGGTCACGTGTTTGACCGGTGCGCGTTTGATGGGCACCGACATTCCGATGATGCTTTTGGAAGTGGGCCCGCGTTCCACCCACCTGCAGGTTTTAGTGGAAGAGCGTCCAGGCGCGAAGCCTGAATTCTACCGCCAAGAGGCGAGTGATGTGGCCCGTCCTTTTCTAAGCGAGGCCCTGCATCGCGCACCTGAATGGTGGGAGACCGCGAAACCTGGACCGGCCTGGGATGTCTGGGTCGAAGAATCAGTTTTAGCAGCACCTCTTAAGGGACCGCTGGCACTCCATGAAAAACGCAAGATCAAGATTGTGGATCGTGAACGCCAGGAAGAACTCAGTGGCGTGCAGTACTGGGGGCCGCTGATGAATCAGCGCTTTGGTGTGCTGGGGTATCTGACTGAATTGCGCTGGGATTTGGTCTGATTTACCGGGCCTTTGTGCCGGCGGACACTCGCGCTATAATGAGAGAGTGAAAAACGAAAAGGGCCAAACATCCGTTGAATACATACTGCTCTTAGTGGTGATGATCTCACTGAGCATTACGTTTTTTAACAAGGTGAATGACTTCATCATCGACAATCCCGACAGCATCGTGAACCGCTACCTCGGTGGGTTTCGCAATGTCTTCGGATCCTCCGACTCAGCAGGCGTGAGCGCTAACTACAAGCGATTCAATCTCCCTCGGCGCTGAACGTCTCACGCAGGATCTCCCGAAACTCCGGCACGGCAATGGCCCCAGAATGTCCGCCCCACGGAACGATGATCAATTCTTCGTTGCTGAGTCCATATGTTTTCTGGAACGCATTCCAATCCAGGCCTGCGTTGAGAAAGTCATCGCTCGAGGTCATGATCCGAATGGGAAAGCTTTTATCGGCCTTGATGATCTCCATCCAATGTCCCAAGTAGAGGCGCTGATCTTTGTTTTCAATCAACGTCCATAATTCGGGACGGTACTGGCGAAAGAAAGATTCAAAACCCGTCGGTTCCACACCTTTCGCTTGGGTGACTTTCACGTGGGCGCGCCATGACTTCTTCGCTGAATTCACGAAGCCATCCACTAAAACGACAGCACCTAAACACTCTCTGCCTTTCGCACTCACGGGCCCGGGGTATTCTTGGAAAACAAAATTCTGCAGCATGGTCCAGAGTTTAAAGGCAGAGCTGCAGCGAGCGGCAGCGGGGCGGTGCTCATCGATGATCTTGTCAAAGTTGGTCATCGCCAGCGGGAGCTCAAGCGGCGGAGAGAAAAGTGTCAGGTCATAAATCCGACGCAGGTGAGTACGATCGTACGCGGCCCAGGCAGAACCGATCGCCGTGCCGAGACTTTCCGCAATCACATGCACTCTTCCCAGGCGCTTACCCAAGCGCTGCTGCATAAAATCCAGCGCCTCTTCCATGACTTGGATTTCCAGGGCGATCGGGTCTTCACCGTACTGTGGATGAGCGGCCACATAGGATGGAGACAGCAGGTTCGGCACCACCAGAACATGCCCGCCGATGGCTTCGAGATGATCAATCATTTCAGGAGTCAGGCCGCGGGAAGGCTGGCCGAAGATACCCGGCATGAAGATATAAAGCGGAGCCTTGGTTTTTTTCTCCGAGACGTAGATATCGATCTTGCCCTTCGCGAAGAGCTTCGAGCGCAAGACTTCCAGCCCACCGTCATTATGAGTGATGGGTAAGTAACGACGGAATCCGCCCCAAAAAGTCCCGAGCCCAGGTGTGTTCAGATTCACCGCTTTAGGTGTTTGCGCCTTCATTATAAGGACAGTGTTCGTGCGCCACTGGGCCTGGGCGTTTGAAAGGGCCACGAAGCCAAAAAACATAACTGTGAGAAACTTGGTCATAGGGTCCGCTTTCAAAAGAAAATTTCGCGAGAAAAATCGCAAAATCCTATCAATTTTACACGTCGGAGCAGTTTTTCGCCACCAGAACACGAAACTGACTATGATGTGGCGCAAAGCGTAACCCCGACTCAAGAAATTAAGTGACTCTCTCAGGAGGAAGTATGAAATTCTCAAAACAGACCCTCGCACTCGCCGTGCTCGTAGGTCTCAATTTTGGTTCTGTGTACGCACAGGATGAACAAGTCTTAAACTCTGACCCGATTAACGTCGACGGGTACCTGCATGAGAAGCCAGTAACTGACGGTGAGCTCGAAGGCATCAAGTCAGAGTTGGGCAAACAAAAGAGCATGACGGTTTTGAACAAAGACAAGGCCAAAGAACTTGGCAAATTGTCAGGTCAAACCGAGAAACTTCTCGAAAGCCAAGACGAGTACATCGATTCAAAGATCGAGTCGCAAAAGGCGATCAAAGAGTTTAACCGTAAATCAGCTGACAACGAAAAGAAGCTGAAGTGCTTGTTGGAGGAATCAACTTCTCCAGATTGCGCAAAATACGTAAAGTCCCGTCGCGCTGAGCCGGAAGTGCGCGAGGAAATCAATACCGTGCAAGCGGCTCCGGCAAGAACGACGATCGTAGAAGCAGACGCTCCGGTTGCTGCTGCTCCACTGAAGCCGTTTGAAGAAATCAAGTTGCTCCCGTATGCGGGCGTGACGAATTTCCAGGGCGACGCTGAGAAGCTTGAAACTGAATTTGCGGGTGGCTTGCGCGTCGAAAGTAACGTCAACGATCGCTTGAGCATTGGCGTAGGCTTCAACTACGGCCAGTTCAACACGGAAGACTTCGGCGGTAACTACAATAACCAAGGCTTCGGCGCTGGTTACTTCACGACTTTCGGCAACGGCCGTAACATCCGCTTCCGCGGCATGGGTGTAGAAGGCTACGGGAAATTCTTCATCACTAAAGGTGAACGCTTCCGTCCGTACGTCGGTGCTGGTCTCGGCTACAGCCGCATGACTTTGACCTACACAGACAACAACGAGTTCCAAGGTAACACCTTTGGTAACAACTTCGGCGACGAAGAGTTGACCACGGGCTACATCAACGCGATGTTGTCGGGCGGTACCGAAATCTTGATCACCCGCGGCTTCGGCCTTAACGTCGAGTTCCAATACTCACGTGGCTTCGGCGCAGGCAGCACGGACAACGGTGTGGACCCGTTCAACGCTCCAGACCAACGCCGCTTGCAAGACTTGAGCGACGACATCATGGGCGCGAACGCTCTCTCGATCTTCGCCGGGGCCATCGTTATCTTCTAAGTCCTGACTAGATCCTCACAAAAGGGCTCCTTCGGGGGCCCTTTTTATTTCTGACTAAATTGCTTTATGTTTTCCATGATTAGAGTGGCTGCGTAGAATCAAAGCATCCACTTTTCAAGGAAAACTCCCTATGAAACCTGTCTACCTCGTTGAAGGCAAACGCACTCCCCAAGTTAAGTCTGGCGCTGACCTGCAAGATGTCGCTGCTCCTTATCTGGCGCACTATCTGATCCGTCACTTGGCAGATAAGCATGGCATCCCATCAGATGCCGTCGATGAAGTCATCATCGGTAACACGGGAACACCCGCGAAGTATCCCAACGTCGGTCGCGTGATTGCTTTGGAAGCGGGCCTGGATAAAAAAACTTCCGGCTACACCGTTCACCGCAACTGCGCCGCGGGCATGGAAGCACTTTCACAGGGCTTCATTAAAATTGCCTCTGGCCGCTCGGACATCATCTTTGCCGGTGGTGCCGAGAGCATGAGTCAGATGCCCTTGCTCTTCAGTAAAAAAATGACTGCGCTCTTCGTCGATTTGATGAAAGCGAAAAGCGGCATGCAGAAACTTGCGCTGCTTTCGCACTTTCGTCCAGATTACTTGAAGCCGATCATCGCCATTGAGCAAGGTCTCACGGATCCTTTCTGTGGATTGAACATGGGTCTGACTGCTGAAAAACTCGCGCGCGAGTTGGGCATCTCTCGCCAGGAACAGGATGAGTTCGCCAACCGCTCGCACCAGCGCGCTGTCGCCGCACAAAAAGAGGGACGCTTCGCGGAAGAGATCTTGGCGATCACCATGGGCGCGAAGCTCGACAAGGTTCTCGCTGAAGACGTGGGCCCGCGTGCCAACTCAACGGTCGAGGGCCTCGGGAAGATGAAGCCGTACTTTGAAAAAGGCACGGGCACCGTCACGGTCGGTAACGCTTGTCCGATCACCGACGGTGGTTCGGTATGGTTGATGTGCTCAGAGGAAGCCGTGAAGAAATACAATCTCAAGCCCATGGCGCGCATGGTGGATTACCACTTCCACGGCCTCGAGCCGGAGCGCATGGGCCTGGGCCCAGTACTCGCCACGGCTGGAGTGTTGAAGCGCACAGGTTTAACGCTGGATCAAATGGATCTCGTGGAATTGAACGAAGCCTTCGCGGCGCAAGTGATTGCGTGCCAGCGTGTGATGAAAGACAAAACTCTCGCGGCGAAGTGGGGGCTCGAAGATGCCATCGGCGAAATCTCCGCTGATAAGTTGAATGTGAATGGCGGCGGTATCGCCCTTGGACACCCGGTGGGTTCTACCGGTAGCCGTTTAGTGGTGACACTCGCTCATGAGCTTCGTCGTCGTAAGAAGAAGTATGGTCTAGCGACGTTGTGTATCGGTGGCGGCCAAGGCGGCGCGACCATTATAGAAAATTTGCAGAATTAAGGGATACGTATGCAGCTCACTCAACTCACCTTTGATGTAAAAGATGCCATCGCCTACGTGGGCTTTGGTAAGTACGAGAAAAAATCTATGACCACGCTCTCGCGTGATGCCATGGAAGAGTTGCGCCAGATCGTGACCGAGATCGGCGTGCGCGAAAAAAAGAAAGAACTCAAAGGAGTGATCTTCTTCTCGCACAAGCCGGGAGTCTTCTTGGCGGGTGTGGATGTGAATCTCATCAACTCCATGAAGTCGGAAGCAGAAGCGGCCCGCGGAGCTGAGCAAGGGCAGTTTCTTTATAACATGATTGAAGACCTGCGCATTCCAACCGCCGCCGTAGTTGATGGCGTGTGCTTGGGCGGTGGTCTGGAGCTTTCACTTTCCTGTGATCGCATTTACGCCTCGGATAATCCGAAGACGGCTTTGGGGTTGCCGGAAGTCATGCTCGGGGTACTCCCGGGCTTTGGTGGAACCTATCGTTTGCCAAAGAAAGTTGGTCTTCCGAACGCACTGGATATGATCCTCACCGGGCGCCAAGTGAAAGGCAAAGCGGCGTTCAAGATGGGACTCGTCGAGGCCCTCTTGCCGACGGAGCGCATGCTCGAGTTGGTGCCGGCGTTGTTGGTGAAGCCGGTGCCGTCTAAGAAGGGCGGCTTTGAGAAAACGCTTGAGCGCGTGGCCACCGAGAATTTTTTGACTCGTAAAATCGTGTTTCAAAAAGCTCGCGAAAAAGTCCTCGAGCAGTCGAAAGGATTCTACCCAGCGCCTTTGAAAATTTTGGAAGTGCTGGAAGCGGGTGCCGGCAAAGGTCGCGATGCGTACTTAGCGATGGAAGCCCAGGCCTTCGGTGATCTTTCACAGACGGTGGTCTCGAAGAATCTTCAGCACCTGTTCTTCCTGACGGACAAATCGAAAAAGCTTGATAACAAAGAGGAACTTCCTACCGTGAAGCGCGGTGGAGTGTTGGGTGCCGGAGTGATGGGTGGCGGGATCGCGTGGCTCTTTGCCAACAGTGATCAGGCGCCGATCATGAAAGACCTCAACCAAGCGGCGCTTGAACTGGGACTTAAGCAAGCTTCAGGTAACTTTGCCTCAGCTTTGCGCAAACGCCGCATGAGCGAAGATGACTTCAATCGAAAAATGCGCTCGATCACACCGACCACGAGTTTTGAAGGCTTCAAGGGCATCGATCTTGTGGTGGAAGCGGTGGTCGAGAACATGGACGTGAAGAAGAAAGTTTTCGCCGAGCTGGAAACGAAAGTTCGTCCGGATTGTTTGCTCACCTCCAATACTTCCTCGCTGTCGGTGACGGAGATGGCATCAGCGCTGCAAGACTCTTCGCGCTTCGCGGGTTTGCACTTCTTTAATCCGGTGAATAAGATGCCGCTGGTGGAAATCATCGCGCACCCGGGGGCTTCGCAACAAACACTGCAAACGTTGTATAAGTGGGCACTGGATGTGAAGAAGACTCCAGTGATTGTGAATGATGGCCCCGGCTTTTTGGTGAATCGAATTCTTGCCCCTTACTTGAATGAAGCCGCTTACTTGCTTGAGGCCGGCATTAGTATTGCGGACATCGACCAAGCCGCGCTGAATTTCGGGATGCCCATGGGCCCGTGCCGGTTGATGGACGAAGTGGGTTTAGATGTCTGTGAGAAAGTCGGCAAGATCATGCAGCAAGGCCTCGGCGTGCGTGCGCTCGCGAATCCGCTGTCGCACAAGCTGACGCAAACCGGGGCGCTCGGACGCAAGAATAATAAGGGCTTCTACCTCTACGACGAGAAGGGCAAAGTCATAGGAAAGAATCCTGAGGTCGAAGCCCTGCTACCCTCTAAGAGTATCTCCATGGATGAAACGCAGTTGCAGATGCGCCTGTTCCTCCCCATGGTGAACGAAGCCGCATACTGCCTGACAGACAAGATCATCGACAAGGCCGCCACGGTGGACATGGGCATGATCTACGGCACCGGTTTTCCTCCTTTTAAAGGAGGTCTCTTGAGTTGGGCCGATACAGAAGGCGCGGATCGCATGCTGGCCATGATGCAACAATTCGCCGCGGAGATTTCGCCAGAACGTTATGCTCCGGCACCGTTGTTAGTAGAGCTCGCCCAATCCCGTCGTAAGTTTTACGACCTGTAATGGGAGCGTTTCAACGCTATTTCCTCGCTTACCTTTTTAACGCCCGCACGCGCCAGGGATTGTTATTCTTGGCGCTGGCCGGGTTGTTCTTGTCATCGTCAGCGTTGATGATCATCCAGGGCATCATGGGTGGCCTGCAGCGTGGTCTTGTGGCACGTTCCCAGTCGTATCATGGCGTCGGAGTCGTGCGCTTTGTAGATGAAAGTGTCGAACCGCAGCTGTGGGAAAAAGCCCGCTCGAATGGGTGGAGCATGGCCCGTGAGCGCCAGACGGAAGTGCTGGTTCGCAATGGGGGCCAGGTGGCACCCTTGGTTTTGCATGGAATCGATTTCAGCGGCAAGCGGCCACCATTCCTCGACGACAAAGACGTCACCGGGATTATTCTCGGTGCTGATCTTGCCCAAAAATTGCGCACAACTTTTTTTGCTGATTTATTACTGATCGCTCCAGGGACCACGGAAGCGCTGATGGGGGAGATCCCTCGTCAGTTAGCAACGTCGGTGAGTGACTACCTTCTAACCGATGTGCCGGAGCTCGATAGCATGCACGGTTGGTCACGGCTGGCCTTGGTGCAAAACTTGGTTCGTCAGCGCGGTGCTGAACGTTGGAGATTTTTTGCGCGCGAAGACTGGGCCCGCGCCAAAGAGTTTTTAAGTGGCACGGAAGGACTCCGCTTTGAAACCTGGGAAGATCAGCATCAGACTTTGGTGTGGGCGCTGAATCTCGAAACCCGAGTGATGCTGGCCCTGTTCACCGCCATGGCGCTCTTGGTGGCCCTGGCCATTACGACTGGATTGTTTCTTTTCTTCACCAAAATCCGTCCTGATCTGGCGAGTTTTTGGCTCTTGGGTTTATCTCTGCCAAAGATTGAGCGTTTGGTTTTCACCTTCGTCTTACAGCTGGCGGCGGTCAGTTGTTTCTTGGGAGTGGCGGTGGGTACAGTCTTTCTTGTTGTACTTGAACGATTTGGTCACAACCTCATGCCCGATATTTTTGTCGAACGCAGTCTTCCCGTGCATATTGATGCCCTCGGGCTAAGTATTGCTTTTTTCGTTCCTTTCCTCGTTTCACTCGTGTTTTCAACGTTTTCCTTCATTCAGTTTCGTCGAGACAATCCTAGTTTTATCCAGCTGGTACGAGGAGCGGGCGAGAGTTCGTAGCGGAAAAAAAACCGTTCTTGTAATTCGTGCGACCTGACTTACACTGATTTGATGCGCATTTTAAATATTCCTGCGAACAAAAATCTCTCTGCGACACCTCTGACTTCTGGCTGGAGTGGCCTGAACGAAACCGTGGTTTTGAACCCACGTGGCCCGGTGAGTTTTCAGTGGACCGATTTTCATGAAACCTGTCAGCTCAATCAGGCGCGCTTGAAGAGCGACGTGATTTTCAAAGCAGAGTTCGATCAGAAAACAAATGAACTGCAGAAGCTACGTAGCATGCCGGTGTGGTTACGCACTCCAAGCAATCAGATCATTCAGACAAATTTGTATGAGCTTTACCAGGATGCGATCTTTGAGCGTCACTGGTGCGGGCAGGAAAGCCACGCGCCGTGCGAAGTCTCTTTCATCTCACCCTCCGGCCCTTACAAGAAGTTCGCCGTGGTTGATTGCTTGAACTCGCACACCTACCAAGACTTCGTGCAGTACTTTCTGCTCGAAGGTAAACTTCCGCAGCGTGATTTCCGGTTACGTGTGCCCGGTCGCTTGCTCATGGAGTTTGGCCCTGGGCTCTCGGGCGCAGGCCTGATTGATTTGCAGCAGATCACCTCAACAGGCCTGTTGTTTAAATGTCCGGCCCCACTGTTCTTCAACGAGGTTCGTCCTCACGGAAAGCTCCGTCTCCTCATCAAGACCTCATCCCTCGATGGTGCGAACAGTAGTAACAACTGGGAAGGCTTTCAACAGGCGATTTCTGAGTGGAGTCTCAATCCGTTCTATACACAAAATAAGCTCGAGGCCTTCATGCTCTCGTGCACCGACTTCCAAGTCGCTTCACGGTTTGATTTTGGTCAGACACATGACGTGTATCTGTTCGTGGATTACAAGGCCCTGGAGAGTTCGCATCAATTGATGGCCCAGCACTTCGCGCGTTTTGTCAAAACAGGTCGATCGCACATGACGCAATTTTTGGTGAGCAAATCAGCTTAGGCTTTCTTTTTCTCTAGCTCAAAATCAACCGCATAGGCCGCGCTCTTCTCGAGGTTCTGCCGGCGCTTATCGTAGCGCTCAGTGGTGGTCACATTGGCGTGGCCTGCAAAGATCGCCACATCACGAATCGGTGCTGATTGAGTATCTAGTAAGTGTGAGATCACGGTGGCACGACAGGAGTGCGGCGAAACCTTCTTATTGATCTCCAGCGCCCGGGCGTACTTTTCAATGATTCGATACACGGTGGATCCGTCGACCCGTTGCCCTCGGCGCCTCACCGGGTCAGTCTGCAAAAGCCACTCATCGGGCTCGAGCTTAACTCCCATCTTCATGAGGCGGGCGTAGTAGGCATGGAGCTCCTGGGCCACTGTCTCAGTCACTGGGACCAGGCGAACCTTGTCGCCCTTACCGTGGACGCGCACAACAAAATGCCCACGCTGCTGTTGAAAATCCATCAGGCGCAAACCCGTGAGTTCTGCACGACGAAGGCCTAAGTGAAACAAGAGCACCATGGAGATGCGATGGAGATTTCCACTGACAGTGTTGAGGTCCGGGGCCGCTAGCATGCGCGTGACTTCTTCATCGTCAAAGGCTTGCGTGGGTGATTCGGTCTGCACCTTGGGGAGCTTCACCACATCCAGTGGATTGTGGTCCACGAGTTTCGCCGCCACGGCCCACTTCATGAAAGAGCGGATCGCCACCAGTCGACGATTGACGGTGGCCGAGGCCTTGCCTTCAGCGATGAGTTTGTCGCGGTAGAGCTGAAAGTGAAAGGCTTTGAGATCCGACGGGTGGCGCAGTTGCTCACCGCCGCTTTTGAGAAAAGCAAAAAAGGCATCGAGGTCGCCCTGGTAGGCCCGGCGGGTATCGAGTGAGAGAAAACGTTCGAGGAAGTCGTTGAAGAAATCCTCGATGTGAATGCCGCGCTCGCGGGCCTCTTTAAACTGGCGCGCGAGTTTTTCGTCTACACCAGTGGAGGGAAGAGCGGAGACAGCGACAATGCTGAGGGCCTCAGAACGTGCCAAGCACACATTATCGTGCGGGCCGATCGTCGGACCAAGATGGGCAAAAGAGTCTTTTAGTCGGGTGGGAGAAGTGCAGGAAGCCCCAGTCCAGTAACGACTGGAGCCTCCTCTTTAGATGACTTAGTCAAGGTGGCGGTGGCATTTGTTACGATCAAACAAAGCGGTCGCGAGCTCGATCTTTGCCGCCTGGATGTCACTGTCTTCGCCAAGCATCGAGATAAGACAGGAGTTGAGTTCGCCGCAGAATTCTTTGGTAGAGAGTTTGCGGACCTCCGTTTTTTGACCCTTCACACGGCAGCTGCCGCCTTCCAGGGCGCCTTCGAGGATAGTGTTCGACGTTCCGCCCACGACTCTGCAGTTTTGATAGCCGTCGCGGTTACACTTCTTGAAGGCCTTCTCGCACGACGTATCGGAGCCGATCCCGACGAAGTAGCTCGAACTTGCTTCGAACTCTTTTTCTACGACGAGGGTCCTTTCGCGGTCAAACCGGCACGTCGCCGCTTGAGACTGGAAGCTCACTAGGAGAGCAAGTAACATAAAAAATTTCATACAATTCCTTTGGTGTAAGTGAGAGTGTTATTTTGTTAGAAGTTTTCTCACAATGGTTTCGTTTTCAAACGAGGCGCGTGCTTCCAGAGCTTCCTCGCTATCGCCGAACATGCTCTGGCCCCAGGTTCCCATTTCTTGCTGCGCTTTCGCGAGGGCCGTTTCCATGTCCCCTTCTTCGGTGGCTGTGAGCACGCGGCGATCATGGGGAATGGGGATTCCGTAACCGGTGGCGAGCTGGTGGCCGAAGGACAAGATGCTATTCAAACGGATAGATTCAAGCGCTGCAGTCTTTGTGGCGTCGCCCTCAGGGAGCTTGTGGATTTCCTTCATCAGACGGCCCTCCATCGAGCGAAGATCGCGTTCGGCAATGCTTTTCTCAAGTGCATGAAAAGAGCGAAGTGCAGTCTTGTCGCCGTTGATCAATTCGCGGCGTTGGAGCGCTGGCAGCTTCCAGTAATCTTTCAAAGACCGATTCTTGATCTGCGTGCGTTCAAAGATGCGCTCCATAATTGTCCAGTGAGACGCATTCGTGATCGCTTTTTCTTTCGAGACGAGTCCCGTCGCTTCGAGTGCTTCGAGCACACCCTTCGGAGTAAGAGGGCGCTTCTTCTGAAAATCGTTGGTAACAATAGTGGTCTTTAAGAGATCCATGGCCTCAGTTGCGCAGTTGTTCGATATGAAGAAGTAGCGGCCTGCATATTCCCAGTAGAGTGTCAGAACTTGCTGAAGAAACACGCGCTTTTGATGGGCCGAGAACGCGATGGGATACCCGGTGAGGTCACGCATTTCAACACGCGTGTACTTGTTAAGCGTTTCTGTGTAGGGACCAACCACAAGGCGGCTCGGGTATTCGCCCGTCAATCCATCGAGGCTGTTAATGACGGTGTCATCGATCATGCCCACAAAGCCCGCGACGAGATCCTGCGCCGGAGGATTCATGACGATCTTGAACATGGCGTGGCCGAAGCGGCTCATGACCGCCGCCCCCTTCCCGGCGAAGAGGTATTGAATTTCACGGACGTTTTCTGGCTTGATGTCGGTGAGAAAGGTTTTGCCAGCACCGTCGAGCACCCGGATTTCAGACGCTGGATTGCAGGATGGCTTCCTTGCCCCATAGATTAAGCCGAGGAAAGAGCTGAGGTTGGGACGTCGACAAGCGAACTCTTGGTCTAGGAGAAAGAACTCCGTGTTGATGGCAAAACTCTCGCTCGGATTCTTAAGTTCATAGGAATCAGCGGAGCGCGATGTTTCGCGATTCTTGAGTTTGCCGACGCCGCCTTCTTTTGTGACCGCACCGATCAATGAGCGAAAGTGAATGGTCTTCGAGATTTGCGTCTTTTCGTCAAATAGGTGGGCCAGCTCGTGAAGCAGCGTCGCAGTGGCTAATTTCTTGTAGGTCTTGTGTCCACAAGAAAATCCAGTGACATTTGAGCCACGAAGGTGAGGGAGAAAGTTTCTATTAAGATAGATCTTTCCGCCTTGGAATTTACCGTACACCTGGTGGTTTTCACGAGGTGTGCAAGGGTCCTGCAAAGAGGGGTGAGTGTCGAGTTGTACGAACTCGACACTCACTGTGGAGTTAATTTCTTGATGAAACGCCGGGGGGAGTAGTTTCAACGTTTCCTCAAAAAATTTGTCAGTAACTGAAGTGGGGGCAGAGGTCACCAAGCGCACGTCCGCAAAAGCGCTCGAAAATCCAAGTGTGGTCATGAGGGCAAAGAGTACTGAGCGCATGGTAACCTCCGGAGGGGGCGGGGGTCTCTGACCCCCGGTGAAGAGTTAGAGTACTTTGTTGATGGCATCGACCAAAGATTCGAGCAGTTCCAGGTCGTCTGCGTTGGCGAACTTAGGTTCGTTCTCGCGGACCTCCGCCAAAATGCGTGCCAGTTCTGGAGTGATCAGATCAGCGTCGCCCGCGGCCACAACATCGAGGGCCTGGCGGTAGTCATCGGCCTTGAAGGCAACGTTTTGACCTGAGCTCATGAGAAGACCCACGCCAATACCGTAGCCGGAGTAGCCGATGCCGTAGATCGCAACGGTTGCGACGGTGCCGCCGACGACGATCATTGAAATTTCCGCGGCGTGCGAACGAGGAACTGCGGTTAAGCAAAGCGTGACAGCAATCATTGAGGCGTTAACAATTTTCTTAAAGTTCTTCATAGAAGCTCCTTGGTTTTGTGATCGGTAATGATCAGCAGTTGTTGTGTTGGAGCGAATATGCTGCCTGGCGGCATTTTTCTCAATCGCTTTTGCCTTCTGAGGGCCTCGTTCTGTTACGGCCCCGGGGTGTAACGGGTAAGGATTTCGCGCTTGTTTAAATATAAGGAGAGGCTCGGAACTTAGGAGAATCAGCGACTTGGAGGTGTGTACTTTTTACATCATCCGACTTTCGAGAAGCCTATCTCCTCTACAATCTAGCTATGACACCCGAACGCGCCCTGGTTGTGGACCTGCTCAAAACAGAGATGGTTCAGCGCCAAGAACGAAACTCAGCTTATTCGCTTCGTGCTTATGCGCGCGACCTTGGCACGTCTGCGGCCGTGCTCTCCATGGTTCTGCAGGGCAAGCGTCCGGTTACGACCGAGAAGGCGATCTCCTGGGCCGATCGTTTAAAGTTTTCTACTGATAAACGTCAGCAACTGCTGAAGGCCGTGACGGAAGATCTGAACGGCCGTCTCGATCCCACCCTCCGCCGCACACGCGCGATGGAAGAACAGATGTCGTACGTGCAAATCCAGATGGATCAATTTTCGATCATCAGTGATTGGTGGCATTTCGGATTGATGAATCTCGTGAAGCTTAAAAATTTCCAGAGCAACGTCGCTTGGATGAGTGAGCGCCTTGGCATCACTCAAGATGAATGCACCCAGGCCCTCGATCGTTTGCAAAGACTGGGGCTCATGGACTGCCAGGATGGACAGTGGACTCGCACCGCCCGTCCGCTTGAAACGCCCACCGATGTTCCTTCAGAAGTGATTCGAAGTTTCCATCGGCAAAACATTCGCCGAGCACTGGCTTCCATCGATGACGTTGAGGTCGAAGACCGCGACATCACCTCCATCATGATCCCCACCGACAAGGCCAAACTGGCGGAGGCCAAAAAACGCATACGTCTTTTTAGAAAAGAGATGGCCGCTTTCCTAGGTGAGGGCGATGGCGACGAGGTCTACAGTCTTAACATCCAGCTCTTCCCGCAGACGGGGAGAAAGTCATGAAGCTTTTTTCCCTTTTGATTCTCTTCAGTCTGTCAGCTTTAGCACAAGACATGCGCGCTCAGCGCGTGGAAGCGTTCTTCCGTGACCAGGCAAAGGTTGTCCAGACTCCCGAACTCGAAGCCGTGTTGGCGGCCGGCGAGATCGTCGTCGTGAAAGGTGAGCTCAGAGATAACGGCGGATCGCTGGTGGATGCTCTAGGCGTTCCCGGCAAGGTGACACTCTCAGAAGAGCGTTGGATCACTTTCCTAAGAGAAGGCCGCGACGTACGTCTGCTCGTGTTGCATGAGCTGCTTCGCATGGCCGGTATTAATGATGATAACTACCTCATGTCTCGCCACATGATTCCCCACAGCCGAGTGGCCGTGGAAGCGAGGCCATACTGTGACTTGCGTGTCGCCAGCACGCGCCTCGAGGAGAAAACGAAAAGAATGTCGGGTGAAGGATTTGGTCGTCCTCCGGGCGACGGAGAGCTCAACGTGATGGGCGTAACCACTCTGCGGGTCGCACAGGAAAATGCCATGACCGATCTGAATGAGAAATGTCGCGCCAAAGGATTTTCTGACGGTGTGGTTGTCGAGAGCAGCTACAGCTCCATGTCACGGAAAAACACCAACGGCTTCATTCGCAACGAGACGAAAGTTGTCGTCGAAGGTCTTTGCATAAAGAAAGTCAGTGTTCGTCGGAGCAAGAATCAACAAAAAGCGGAAGCTTGTGAGAAAGCTATGCTTTGCAGCGATCTTCTGAGTGCAGGGGCGATTGCTCCTTTGCAGGATGAAGATGCCCTCGAGCTAGAGAAGACGACGGCGAGATGGAGATGTTTATGAAATTCGGCTTGATCCTGTTGTTCAGTTTTGCTGCCATGGCGCAAGAAGTGCCGAAGGCGCTCGACGTCGCCCCCTCAACGAGGCTTTCGGTCGAGCTCCAGAGAGCGGAGCCGACGCTCAAACTCGAAACCATCCGCTTGGATGGCAAGCAGTTGCAAGCTGCTGACATGCAACGGTTGCGCACACGCAGCGGTGGCACAGGCGGCGATGACGTCGGCAACGGTGGCGATGAGTTGCGGCAGGAGTTCTTGTTCTTGGGCGAACAGATGCTCCAAGAAATGGGCAACAAAGAACTGCGCAACAAGCTCGAAGCCGTACTCACTATTCGACGTGTGGTGGCGGTGAATAATCTTTCTGTTCGTCGCGGGAACGAAGAATTTTCCGTCAAATCTATCGCTGTCGAAGGGATCATTCTCCTCGATGCAGCGGCCTGGAGTCCCATCGATGGACTGTTGTCTCCTGGCCACGATCCACGGTTTGAAATTCTTAAGCTCATGGCTGAAGCGCAAGGACTCAAGTCTAAGGCGGAGTTGCTGCTTCATTCTTGGCATAGTCTGTCAGTACGCTTAGGACAAATCTGGTGCCCGGTGCGGATAGAAAAAACGAAGCTCGCGGCTGAATCAAAGGACTTTGAGGCGTCGGCCAGAAGCGCCAGCGAAGCTGAGAGAGCGGCACTCGCACTTTGCACCCAACAATCATATGAAGATTGCCGTATTGCCGAAACCAGCGTGCGCGGTTTTGGTGCTTGGGCGAAACCTTATGCCAAGGCCCGTGGCCAAAAGTACAAGGCCGAGCTGAAAACCTCAGCGGAGCTGATGCAGGAGCGCTGTGAAGCCGTTCGCCAATGCGAAATGGTGCACGAGTGGGCGCCCGCAGGGCAAGTGCGTCCCGCGGCCTTTGTGACGCTAGAAACGGAAGCGAATAAGAGCTGCCGCTAGTTACTTAACCTTCAATCCTGAAAGGCCGGCGAAGGCATTATTCTTAAACGCGGGCTGGGCCGGCATCTTCGGCATCGGACCTGAGCTCCCGCTTGATGTCGGCACGCCTTCCGGGCGCGCATCGGCCTTGCATGAAAGTGAGACGCGCTTGCGTTCCATATCCACGCCGATGACTTTCACTTTGAGTTCCATGCCGACTTTCAATTTGTCCGTCGCGTTCTCAACAAACGTGTCTGAAATTTGGGAGATGTGCAGGAGACCGTTCTCTTTGATGCCGATGTCAACGAAGGCGCCGAACATGGTGATGTTGGTGACGACGCCTTGGTACCATTCCCCCATCTTGAGGTCTTTCAGATCAGAGATGCCTTTCGCAAACTCCACGCTCTTGAAGACGGTCCGGGGATCTTGGGTCGGAGCGCGCAAGCTCTTGGCGATATCAGTAAGAGTCATCTCACCAATTTCTTTTTTGAGTTCCGGGTCTTTCTCGAGGGCATTTTGCAATTCACGGTCATTCACAAGGTCAGCAATGGCTTTGCCTTTCTTGGCGGCCCACGTTTCCAGAATAGCGTAACGTTCCGGGTGAATGAAGGTGGCATCCAATGGGTTCGTCGAGGTGTACAAACGCAAGAAGCCCGCGCATTGTTCAAACACTTTTTGTGAGAAGCGCGGAACTTTCAAGAGGTCAGCGCGTGATTGGAACGCGCCTTTCTCCTGGCGGTAGGTCACGATATTTTTAGCGACCGTCGGCCCGATGCCCGAGACAAACGCCAGCAAAGGTGCTGATGCCGTGTTCAAGTCAACGCCGACGAAGTTCACGCAGGACTCGACCACACCTTCGAGAGAGTTCTTGAGTTGGATTTGATTCACATCGTGTTGGTACTGGCCCACACCGATAGATTTCGCGTCGATTTTCACGAGTTCGGCGAGAGGGTCTTGGAAGCGGCGAGCGATGGAGATCGCGCCGCGAACAGTGACGTCCTTATCGGGGAACTCTTCGCGCGCGATGTCGGATGCAGAATAAATAGAAGCGCCCGATTCAGAAATCAAAGTGGCCTTAGTGGCGCCGCTCTTCACCTGGGGAACATGTTCTTCCAAGAAGGCCAGGGTTTCACGGCCATAGGTTCCGCTGCCCACACAGACGTATTCGATTTTGAAGGCATCGATCATCTTGGTGAGAATCTGCGCTGAGCCTTTGACGTCATTCTTGGGAGCGAAGGGATAAACGACGTGGTCACCCAGGAACTTACCGGTGGCGTCGATGATGACGACTTTGCATCCTGTGCGCACCCCTGGATCGATGCCAAGAACCGCTCTAGAGCCCAAGTAAGGCTGCAAGAGAAGGTCTTTGAGGTTGACCCCGAAGATGTTGATGGCGGCGGTATCGGCGGCCTTCTTAAGGTCGTTCTTTACCTCGAGATCAAGGCTGGGCTGGATGACTTGGTCGTAGGCTTTTTGGGCGCATTTCTTGAGGTGATCATAGCAACCCAAAGACGCGCGGCTTGAGAAGAACTGCTCTTCGATCATGCCATAGGCCAGCAACGGATCGATTTCCACATCGACCTTGAGAACTTTCAGCATCATCCCGCGGCGCAGGGCCAGGTAGCGGTGTGAGGCTTTCGGCTCTTTGATTTTCGAGAGGGGCTCAGAGAATTCAAAGAAGTCCCGGAACTTGGCATGCTCTTCAATCGTCTCCGCATCTTTGCGCTTCACGGTCTTGATCTGGCCTTGGCGCCAGAATTCATGACGTAATTTTTCCTTGAGTGTGAGGTCGTGGGAGAAGGTCTCGATGATGATGTCAGAAGCGCCGGTCAGGGCTTCGGCGACGTCTTTCAGCTTACCGCCAGACTTCGCGACGATTTCTTCTAGCGCGGCTTTGTGTGATTCAAGCGTGCCTTTGCCGGTCAAAATTAAGTTCGCTACCGGCTCAAGTCCAAATTCCTTGGCAATCATCGCCTTGGTTTTTTTCTTCGACTTGTAGGGCGCGTAAAGGTCTTCAAGTTGGTTCAGCGTGGCAGCGGTTTTGATTTGTTTTTCTAGGGCCGGAGTCATCATCTCCATTTTCGTAATAGCATCGAGGATGAAGGCGCGGCGTTTTTCGATTTCAATGTGTTCTTCGTAGGCTTCGTGAATGGCGCGGATCTGCACTTCATCCAAACCGCCGGTGACTTCTTTGCGGTAACGAGCAATGAAGGGAACGGTACATTGCTCCGTGATCAAAAGTGTGGCGGTGGCCAAAACTTTTGCCGGCGGCAACTGCAGTTTTTGAGTGGCATAAATGAGTGCTGCTGAATCCAAAGCCATGAGTTCTCCTGGGCATTTTTACGAGAGAAAAAGGTTATCGGGCCCCCCGTGCCAATGGCAAGCAGTTGTGAGAGGATGAGAGCAGAATTAAATAACGGGGATTGAGCAGCATGGCGCGATTAGTGGTGATAGGCGAGGGAGTGGCGGCGACAGCGTTTCTTTTCGCTCTCACGCAGAAGGCCAATGTTGACAAATTCTCTTCTGTTATCCAAATCGCAAACGACGATTTGGCACCCGCAACGTCTCTAAGATCCACCGCCATCGCTGCGCTTCGAGGCACCCGACCTGGTTTGAGTCCGCTGGGCGATGAAATTGTGGAGATGTGGAACTTCACTCATCCGTTGTTTGCGCGCGAGCAGTGGAGTGGCCTAAAAGAGACAGCGGTGCACTCGTGGGTTTACTCTGACAAAGCCGAACGCCGTTACGGTCATCTCGAAAAAATTTCTGCTTCACATTTTAGTGCAAAAAAATCTCCCCGCTACATCACCACGGAGCCCGGTTGGATCATTGAGCCGGCGACTTTCTTGCGAAGTGTCCCGCAACCGAAAGTTGAAAAACTCAAAGCCGTCATGACTTCATTGGAACGTGTGGGCGAGATGTGGCAAGTCGGCATCATGGGTGGCATCAAGATCGAAGCCGATGTGGTCGTCATGGCCACCGGGCCGTGGAGTGCGTGGACGCGCGAACTCTTTGTGGGTTCTCCTTTGGAGAGCATGAAAAGCACGCAAGGCTCTTTCTTTCAGTGGGACAACACCGATTACGGGATCAAGAATTTTGTCATTGGCCTGGAAGGCATGGTGTGCGTCTATCACGCCGATCTTCAGCGCTTGATCTTGGGTGCAACGAGTGTCAGTGGGGATGCGACGTTCATTCCTCACCTCGCTGAACTCGACGCCATCCGCGATGAGTTCGCCGCCCATGTAAATATCAATTTCCCCTCTGAAAACCCACTAATCATCACTGGATTGCGAGCTCAAACGAAAGGCCGCCGGCCCTGGGCGGGACCCATCGGGTCAAGCTTGTACGCGGTGGGTGGG
The DNA here is from genome assembly GCA_027486525.1 of Pseudomonadota bacterium. GTDB lineage: Bacteria > Bdellovibrionota > Bacteriovoracia > Bacteriovoracales > Bacteriovoracaceae > UBA6144. Next base: position 13,032 of record JAIXOY010000067.1, on the reverse strand, counting down.
TTGTATAAAACAGGCTGGGTGACCGCGTGGCCACTGGGGGATCGCCTCGCAGCGATGCTCTAAAAATCTTTACGCCAGCGCTCGAGGAATTCTTTTTCGCAACTCTCCACCGGACCACGCAGCAACGTGCGAACTTCGTCACGGGTCTCCGGTAACCGAACGTCGTTAAACTCCATCGGCCATTCAATCCTGGAGGTCAGCGAAGCGCGGGCATCAAGTTGAATGCCAATCATCTTAGCAATCAACGCCGAGGAGCGAGTGGTGATGTCGGGAACTTTCTTTTCACAGGTCACGTTGGGAACGTGAATGAAGCCGTACATCTGCTCGGGGTGTCTTTCGGTGAAACGAAAGGCGGTGTTGTTACACACAAAATTTTCTGGAGATGTTGAAACCCACGTGAGTTTCTTTTCCTCTGCTGTGAGCGAGCACCACATGGCGCCGTAGTTCAAACGCAGACCAATATCGGCCGGGCCACCGGGTGTGATCACTTGCCGCTTACGACTGACGCCATCGTTGTCTGGGCCCTTATCACTGTCGAGATTGTGCGCACGGGTTTCCCATTTCACGTTGCAGGGCCCTGCACCGAGAGAGATCACGAGCGTAGGTTTTTCTGGCAACTCATTAAGGCATTTCTCAAAAGCTGGGATGGCGCGATTGTAGCTCGTCGGCAGTAAGCAGGTGACGACTTCAACGTCCGCACGGGAGGCCATAAGTTGTGATTTAACTTGCTGCGCAATCACCCAGGAGTTGTTGACAGAAAGTTTGCCAAAAGGGTCAAAGCCCGACAATAACACAACGTCTTTCGCATTAGCGAAAGTAGAAAGACTTAATGCAGCAAAAAATAAAGTCCAACGATTCATAGGGCTTGCTTATGGCCAAAAAAATACTTGATGTCACTAGGGTGGTAAGATTTACCCTCCCTTAGTGGCTTTAGCTCTCCGTGCCAAAATGTAAGAAATGACTTTGATCGATCCTCAACGTGCCAGGAAGGCACAAGGGAGATGGACCCATGCTGAAACGGAATTTGGCGGCCCTGGCACTCATTTCAACTCAAATTCATGCGGCGTCCCAAGCCCATACGGGAGAGCTCCTCTATCAACTTAAGGACACGAAAAACACCAGCTCGGGGCTGGTAAAGCAGTTCGAACTGAAGAGTGGCACCGGGAGCATTGCCGAGGTGCTTAAGCCGTCCGACAAGCAGACCCGTCGGGGGACCCTCGAGCAGCTCCGCCAAGACATGCTCAAGACCGGCGCCTTCAAATTCGTCGAATTCAACACCGTCGAACAGGAAGCCAGCTTTCCTGCCTCCGACGCGGAAACGCAATGGCACCACAGAACCATTTCTTCGGATCTCGCTTGGGACTACACGGTCGGTAGCAATGACGTCATCGTCGCCGTTTGTGACTCGGGCGTGCAAGTGGACCACGAAGATTTAAAGGGCCGCGTGCTGCCAGGGTGGAGCTTGATCGAAAACCGTGTCGACAACACCACCACCACGGCCCACGGAACTTTCGTGGGTGGCCTGATCGCCGCCCACGTGGGCAATGACCTCGGTGGCGCCGGTGTCGCAGCGGGTGTGCGAATTCTTCCTCTGCGCATCTCCAATAGCAGTGGCTCCACGAGCATGAAGCTCATCACGGATTGTATCAAAATGGCCGCCGATAGAGGCGCCAAGGTCATCAACGTGAGCTTCACAGGCATCGAGAGCCAGATCGTGCAAGAGGCCGGCAAATACGCTGCTGATAAAGGCGCGCTCTTGGTGTACGCCGCTGGTAACCAAGGTAAGAATCGCTCCGTGAAAAGCTACCCGGATTACACGAACGTCTTTGCGGTCGGCGCGACCAATGCCTCAGACAAGCGCTGGACCTACCGCAAGGGCTGGTTCTCATCAGGGGGCTCAAACTACGGCCAGTTCATCGATGTGGTGGCTCCGGGCCACAATCTTTACTCAACCAACGTCTACTCCAAGCCCACGACTGAGCGATACCGCTCCGGCAGCGGGACTTCGTACGCGGCTCCCGTCGCGACAGGTGTCGCAGCCTTGGTGTATTCGGTGAACCCGAAGTTCACACCGAAGCAAGTGGAAAGCATCATCGTTGATTCGGCCGATAAGATTGGCGAGGCGAATGTCTATGGTGCGGGGCGAGTGAACGCCTTGGCCGCCGTGAGACTGGCCAAGGAACGCTCGCGCTAGGAATTATTGAGCAGAGAGTTCGAACAGTTTATCGACGATCACGGCCAGGGGCTGAGCAGCGGCAGACGCTTGCAGAGCGGCCGCTTGTAACGCTGGAGTCACGCCACGGTTAGCATCAAAGCTTAAACGTGTGCGAGTTTCAGCGACCGAGAGTGGACGGCTGTCTTCACGCGGGGCCCAGATAAAGTCGGGGCCATTCTTCTTCAACCACTCGCCGCCGATGACTTTCCCTTGAGCATCGATTTCCAAATCATAGTTCCAGCTCAGGTCTTGCACTTTATCTTGTGAGGCATCGTCATAGGCAAGCAAGTTCGTGTCACGCATGTCCATGGTTTGAACTTTGGCGAGCACACTCACGACCCACACAGTGGCCTTGCTCCGTTTTTTACCGTTTACCAATTTGTCCTCGTTACCGACGAGAGGCACACGCGCGCTCTGCCAGTTGTCGCTCGCCATGCCAGTCAGAGGATTCAGGTAGATGAACTCATACTTTGAAACAGGGTAGTTCCACACTTCCTTGCCTGGAGAGGCATCCACCACGAAGCTCTTGCCTTCAGCACCGACGCGATTCGCGAGCGCCAGGTGCAAGGCGCCTGGATTGGTTTCGTCGCAAGCACCGGTGATGTAGCCTGTCGATCCGTTACAGCGGCGACCCAGGAACGTGACTTTTTTGATGCCCTTCGCGTGCAACTGAGAACCGAGCGCCTTGATGTCTTCCGGGTAGAATGTCACCGCTGAGCCATTGGCCGCCGTGAGTGTCACAGCTTTTGTCGGGCGAGGCCAGGTCATCACCGCGGCTGCCCACCCGTCGCAGATTCCGCGCCAGGTAGGAACGCCGCCGAGGCCGCCATTGTCTTTGCCGTTTTTCCATTGAGTGGCGGTGAACGTCTTGAGCGAATCACCTACGAGCAAATCATATTTTTCTGCCGGAGAGAGCTCGTCAGCGGCCACGGAAGCAACGTGGGCTGCGACGTAGTTTTCATATTTAATCGTGTTTTCAGAAAGCGTGCGAATGGCAGCATTGCGGTAGCGGATCGCCAGAGATCCTTGGTACATCGGCCAATACGAGCCTGACCAAAGATCGAGTTTTGTTTCGCCAGCGTTCAAACCGCGAGCCGCGACTTGATCCAAGGTGGTGGCGGCAGGGAGAGAAAGGAGACGGGTGTAGTCTTCGTCTTTCGGAATCTCTTTGAGTGGGCCTGCGACCGCGGCAAAGCTCACAAGGGATAGCAGGGCGAGGTGTTTCACAGAAGGCTCCCGGGGGGCAAAAAAAGAGGGCCCGCAGTGGGGCCCTCGCTGAGTTTAGCGCTTAGACAACTGCAAGAGCTGGTTCACCACGTTGATCAAAGGCTGTGGGCGTGGGTACTTGAACTCACACGGAACTTCTTTCGTGAGCTTGCCTTCTTCCGGAATCACGGTGCACTTCTCGTTGAAGCCGAACTCACGAGTCACGTTGTAGATGAAGCCGTGAGCTGCTTTCGCCGGAGCTGTCCAGCTCTTCGGAGTCTGGCCGATGCCGTTCCAGGCTTCTAGGCCTGGGACTGGTTTGAAGTACATGGCGAAGTTCTTCGGGAGGGCCCAGAAGAAGTCGGGTTGCAAGATGCGAGATGTTCTTTCGTCTTCGTTTCTTGAGTAACGGTCACGGAGCTCAATGACTTTTTCCGCGCGCCACTGGCCGCCGACGATGTTGCCCTGGGCATCGAGCTCGAGGTCGTACATGAACTTCTTCGACTTAAACTTATCGTCTTCTGTCGTGTTGGTTTCGGTATCTTTCGGGTTCGACCAGTCGGTGTAGATCATTTCCATCTCGACTCCGACGAGCTTCACGGCAAGTGGGCTCCGTGAAGAGGCGTAGGCGTCTTTGAAGCCGGCGAGGTCGATGACGGACTTCGAGAGATCTCCGTTCCTACCAGATTTTGGGTTGAACCACTTGTACTTGTAGCCAGAGAGCGGGTGGTTGTTCACCGTGGCGTGGTAGTCGACTTCCACAACGAACGCGCGACCCTGAATACCGGTCAGGTTAACCACGGAGGCGTGCCACACGGCCGGGTGAACGTCAGCGCAACGAGGCAAGACTTCTTCGCCTTCTTTGGTCGGCAAGCGGTCAACGTTACGACCGAACTCATCGGTCTCGACGTTTTTATCGAGGCAACGGAGGCCTTCAACCACCACGTTGTCTTGCACGATCGAGTTCGCGAACATCAACGACACGAGGGCCTTGATGTCATCCGGGTAGAACGGCATGCGCTTACCGTTAGGAAGCGTGATGGTGACGGTGTTTTCTGGACGTTGGTATCCAGTCGCTGCCAAGGCCCAGCCGTGACAGATGCCTTCCCAGAGTGCCATGAGCTTCGTTGATTTCGGCAAACGGTAGCCGGCAGGAATATCGATCGAGCTCAAGAAGCCCCATTTCTTTCCGTTACCCCAGCCTTCGACGAACTGCCACACACGAGAGGTGAGATCGAAGTTGGTGTCTCCCATCAACAAGTCGTATTTTTCAGAAGGAGCGAGTTCGGCGAGGTCTTTCTCTTCGAGGTTCATGACGTTGTTCAACACTTCGCTACGACGCTTCTTCCAGCGCTTCACGTTGCCTTCCCAGCCGAGCATTTCCCAAAAAGCGAAGTAGCTTTTGTCTTGGTAGGTGTTAGCAATTTGCCCTTGGATCAACGCCCAGAAGTAACCACCCCAGGGTTGGGCTTTTGCGTTTGACTGCATGAGGCCCCGGCGTTCCATCTCGATGACGTTCATCAACGGACGGCCATCTTCGGTCATTTTTGTGACCTTGCTGCGGACTTCCTCGATCGAGTAAGGCTTGTAAGGGTAGATCTCGCGCAATGGATCCTGCGCAAGGGCGGCGGTTGTCGACAGGCAGGTCGCCAGCGCTAAAAGTTTTAACGAGCGTTTCATAGAGTCTCCTCTAACGGTGAAAAAATCAGTTTTTAATGCATTGCGTTTATAGCAAGATTCGAGGTCATTTGGGGTCGAGATTTCAACAATCTATACTTTTTTCATACTCCATAAGCATTTTAATGTCGCCAGGCGCTAGCTTGGCACGTTATAAGGCCGCAAAACGTCCAACCTCTGTAAGGAGTACCCTGTGAAAAATATACTTATAGGCGCTTTTGCCCTCGCCATCCTGGTTCCTGGCCTGCACGCCGCCGAACTGACCACCCGTCTCGTTCAGGTGGGTCAACCTCAGGCCGGTGAGAATGAAGTCCCGGTGATGGCCGAAGGAGAAGGCCGTGTTTTGTGGGTTGATGCCCGCGACACAGCTCTCTTGAGCGCGCTGACAGAAGCCGTAAGCCAAGACCGCACCGTGCGCGTTGATTTCAACGAAGCTGATGGCCGCTTGAACGGTGTGGTGCTTTTGGACGTGGTGACTGAAGACGAAGAGACAGGTGACTTCGGTTACGAGAAAGAAAACTTCAATCCAACTGTTCTGGATATCAATTCCGCGCAGACCATCTTCGATGCCATGGACGGACGCACCAAGCGCAACTCTCAGTGCTTCAATCGTGCCCACGGCTGGGCCTACGACATGAAGACTCGCTACAACGTTGATTCGATGAAGATCTTCATTTTCTTCACGTCACGCTACATCCGCGAGTACCGCTACAAGTGGTGGTTCCACGTGGCACCGATGGTCCTCGTTGCGACCAACAACATGAGCGTCGAGCACGTCATGGACGTGAGCTTCACCAATGGCCCGACCTTGATGCGTGACTGGACCGACTACTTCATGCAAAACAACGCTCCATGCCCGAGCGTGAACACGTACACCGAGTACCGCCAGAACCAACAAGCGCAGTACTGCTACCTGATCCGCGCCAACATGTTCTACCGCTCTCCGCGGGACCTCGAGTTGCTCGATACGCAAGGTCGTCAGGAGCTAGGCTGGAATTTGGATGAAGTGTCGGAAGCTCGCCGGCAGGCCTTCAAGAACTGGCGTAGATACAATCCGTAATCAGATCTAGTTAAAGGCTCCTTCGGGAGCCTTTTTTTATGGGATACGCGGAAAGCGTGAGAGGTATTCGTTGGTCACAGTGTAGGTATCTCGCAGCGAGTGATGGCCGCTCGCTTTTTCGCTGAACAAATCGAACATGTCGTTCCACACCGCCAGGCCCTCGTTCGAGCCTCCCCAGTAGTCAAAAAATTCTTGCGAGCGCGTGACCTGCCCACCGCTGGCCTGCACCATATCGTCGAGCACGTAGTCGAGCTGGAAGAGGTGCGGGAAGGGGCCGTGGGAGGTGAGGTAGTTACCCTCGAAAGCGCGATCCCAGATGACGCCCTCGCGGAGCTTGGCGCGAAACTGTCTAAATGAAAGCAGCTTCGCCCCCGGCTCAATGACTGCAATGTTCACGCCTCGACGGGCGAACCGCTCGCGGAACATCTCCATCAACACGGCTTCAGAGAACTCACCCCGTCCGGCCGCCGCGACTAAGCGAGGATCGCCCGAGTTCATCATGCGCGTGAAGACTTCACCCATGGTGTCTTCGAAGTAATCATTCCAGCGTCCGGTGTCGGAGAGCATTTCGATGGCCCGCGCATGGGGGGCGCGCATCTTCGGTGACAGCAACTCTGACAAGCGTTTTCTTTTGATGTTCGTGAGCCGGTTCTTGCGATCGAACACGGCGGCGGTGACTCGCGTGAAGCCGGCATTGTTGCCTTGCTGGCGGAGGTTCCGGAAGCGTTCTTGAACGGCCTGGGGTAAGCCAGCAAAGCGCGGGTTGACGGTGAGGCTCGGCGCGGTCGCACGCCACTCACGATTCTGCAGAAGGTTGCGCCAGTCGTCTCCGGCGGTGACCGCAGGAGTTATGTCGAGCTGTGCCGCCGCGACCTGTTCGGGCGTGGCCGGAGATGCGGGTGTGCGACGAAACAAGGCGAGGAAGTTGTCGATGCACGCGATGGCCTGCGCATCGGCGCTGATGAAGATCGTAGAAAAGAATAGGAGGGGAAGGAGGAGGTGGCGCTTCATGGAGCGACCTCGCAGCTGTTCGTTTCGCGCAACAGGGTTCGCCACTGCTCGCGCTGGGCTGCTGTGGCCGCGGGATTCCGGGAGTTCGAAATCTGTAGTAGCAGTTCACGACGGGTGGCCGCGGGAAGTGGCAGCGGTTGGCCCGCGAGGAGGCTATTTAAGGTGGCGGTCCACTCAGCTTCGAACGGGTGACCTGCGAGTGCGAGGTCGAGATCTGAACCGGCGGTTCGCCAGCTCCCCGGAGTCGCACCATCACCGAGCGTCGCAACTGAGGGACGAAGTTCGCCCGCATCAATGCGTCGACGGGCCTGGGCGAAGGCAGCACTGGGAAACGGCTCGGACGGATAGGACGTGCGCCAGCTCTGCTCGAGCTCATCGAGCGTCGCTCTTTGTTGTTGGATCGTGAGCTGAGGGAACTCCACGTCCGATGGTGTGACGGTTCCACGGTTGAGTAAGCGTCGGTTCGTGTGAACCACTTCGTCGGCGAGATCGAGCAACTCATCGGCGGTGGGTGGTGTCCCCGCCGTTCGTGCTTCCGCAAGTGCCTCGCGATTCGCTTCTGCCATCGCAACCTGCGGGGTTGGTCGTGGCGTCTCGAACAAACGATTCGTGCGCACGCGCTGGAGGATGGTGTTGATCTGTTGGTCAGTTTTATCGAGACCCCTGAGCATCTCCGTCAAACGGTTCACCGCCCGCGTGTCGAGCTGCCCGCCGGCATCATTGATGATGTCGAGGAATTGCCGGCCTTGAGCAGGAGAAAGTGCGAGATTCCCCATGCTCTCAAAGAGTGAGACTTTTTCTTTCGGCGTCAGCGAAGTGAGCTGCGCATCCGTGAGGGGACGACCCGCGCTGATGTTTCGCTGGCGAAAACTGTTCGTGATCGTTTCGGAATCGGCTCTGTTGATGAAAAACTCTCGTTTCTGTGCGGTCGCTACAAAATCCCCGCCCTCGATGACCTCATCGAGGGCGGACACAGGAACTGCGTCCGCGAGGCGGCGAGAACTGATCACCCGAACTCCCGTACCTACCATGGCGGAGGCTGCGGGTAGGAGCGCCGAACTGAGGCACTGCGCGAGGCTCGCTTCTTCGTACATCTGGCCAACCTCGTTCATGGGATCGCAGCCTTGTTGCGCCTGCACCCGAGCAAAAAACTCATCGCTGTTGCAGTCACGAATGACGGCGGCCGTGGCGAAGGCCCAATCAGCGCTCTCAAGTCCGAGCATCGCACCCCGTGTCGCGGTCGAGAGCGTTCTCCCCGCAGAAGCCACTGCCCGAATCGTGCTCGCCCCCGCCTTGAGCGCCAGGCGAGCCGCTCCGTATCCGACGAAGTAAGTGGGAATGAGGGCGAGCTCTGTGATGACTTCTCCCGCCACGCCGTAGCGATTCTCCGCCCGGCAGGTGAAGCCTGACAGAGAGTCTTTAAGTCCCATGCGTTCGATCGTGGTTTGCAGTTGTCCGGAGCGCACAAGATTTTTTTTCATCTCGCGGTCCACACAATAATTCACGTCCCCGTTGCCTTGACCCACTGTCATTGCTCGGATGGTCGCTAGCGAGGTGGTGACGTTCTCCGCCATGTTGGTCATCTCTGCACGATAAGCATTTCCGAACTGTGTTTCGCTTACGGCATTCGGCGAGAGCACGAGGTCACGCAAAACTTTGCCCATGCTGTCGCGGTTGCCCATGGGAACCCGAGACACCAGCATGTTGATACGACCGGTGAGTCCATCGATGTTGGCTTCGATGGCCTTGACCTCCGGATCGTTGGACAGTGACGGTGACATCATACAAAAGCCACCGTCACCGCAGATCATGTTGTCCGCTGTGATGTCGCCCAGGCGATTGCGCAAGGCCTGCTGCTCCCGCATGAGTCCACGCAGCGCATTTTTTACGGCGGCGAATTGGGCGTAGGCATTTTTTAAGAGATCTTCCTGGACAGCGGCATTGGTTTTATACGTGTTGAAGAGGGAGTCTTGGCATTGAGTAAAAGCTCTAATGTCATTGACCGCCGTTTGGTAGACCAGCTCTTCTTGAACGTTATCGAGCTGATCATTGATGGCCAAGATGTCGTTGAAGTTACCGTCGTAGGAATACCCGAGACCTGCCACCCCCGCGCACTGGAGAGTTTGGGTCTCTTGTCGAGTGGCGTCTCGGCAGTTGCCATTCCAGGCCACGCCCCCGGCGGTTTGCGCGTGAGCGCCAAGGCTCCAGACGCACTCAGAATTCAACGGGCCAGTCGTGAGTGCTTGCACCAAGGTCCCGACGGGACTCGAGGCTTGTATGAGGGCCGCAGCTGCGGTCGAGGTCAAGCCACCATAGCCGTAGTCTTGCACGAAGCCGTGGTCCCGACCTTGGTTATCGAGTGGACAGTGGCCTTGGTTGAAGGAACAGCTGCTCGGCCCGCCTGCTGTGGCGTGAGCTAAATACGGATGGATAATCAATAGCGCTAGAAGAAGGCCCTTCATGAGCTTCTTATCGGAAGACTAAGCTTTAAAAAAAGTAAGCGAGCGCGCTTGTCGGCTACTTTTTCGGCGTCTCACACAGCGCCGCCGTCGGCCCCACACACGGGGTGTGGTTCACGGGCTCCAGCACCGTCGTACGGTTGCCGTCATGGCGCATCCGCGAAATTTCTTTGTAGATCAGTGACCGCATGCGGTTAATCTGCCCCAAGGGACGGGTCTGCGCATGCGAATGCCACGGATCCATGCTGAGGTTCTCGCAGAAGTTCGTCTGCTCCACAGACGTGATGCCGCCCTGCTGAGGGATCGTGAGTGTCGCCACTTTGATGTAGGGTGATTTCTTCTCATCCCAGATCACGCGCGGGTCCTCCACAGGATTGTGTTCTGGATCGAGGTTCGGTTGCACGAAAAAGTTGTAGCACGCCGAACCCGCAGCGAGCGTTTTAACGAGGCCCTCTTGCAGGTAGCGCGCACTCGGACTGGCCGGCACCTTGTCAGTCGGCGCCACGCACGGCTCGGCCTTGAAGCGCATGGAGCGATTGCCGAGCTTGTAGGGAACTGAGCTGAAGTAGTTGGCCGTCACAGGATTGGCGATCTTCACGCGCGCACCCAAGAGGCGCTTCGCACTCAGGGGGTGTGTGAGAGCATACAACGCCAAACGAACGCTGCCGCCGGTGAGGCCCTTGAAGAGAGCGAGATAGTCATCGCCGTCTTTCGAGAAAAATTCTTTCGCGGTGATCATCAAGAAGTCTTGGCTGCCGCTCGCGGCTTCCGCCACGTTCATCAGCTTCACCGCCATGCCGCGCACGTCTTTTTCCGCATCCGGTTTTTTCGCCCCATCGGGATCACCGTTCGAGTAGCGCACCCACGCATCGAAGGTTTTTTGGTCGTCACCGAAGACACCCACGCGTTGGGCAGCGGGAAGATTTTTGTTGTCGATGGTGAAGGTCGCTCGCACGCAGCCGTGGGCCTTCGGGTGCGCATCACGGTTCATCACACCACTCGTGGCCGCGCGTTCGTTCACCATGTCGCGCGTGTGGTTCAAAATATTTTCGGCCTGGTCTTCATTCTTCGTCGTCCAGCTCTCACCTAGCTCAGGTGCGGGCAGCTCCATGAGATTGGCCGTGGAGCGCTGGGGAGAGTTCTCTTGGCAGGCGGCGAGGGTAAGGGCAAGCATCATAAGTAGGAGTTTTTTCATTCCAATATTTTAGGCCGTCATGGGAGGGGTCACCAGGTAGGCAAACAAATACCTGACTAAAACTTCAGGGAGAAATCGAAGCCAACGATGGTGGTATCGGTGGTGGGGTTCGTGAGCATCTGGGTATAAACGCCCACGTGCGTGAAGGGGGCGGTCTGGAAGAAGTAGTTGAGCGCCAAGCGGGCCCGGTCGGGAAGATTGTTATTGAACTCGGTGGTGTCGGTCTCATTGCCCCGTTGGTCCCAGTCAAAGGAGATCAAAGAAGCGATCTGCCACTGCGGAGCAAGTTGGAAATTCACGTAAGGGCCCATGGTGACCAGGGTGGTTTGCAAAGGCGTCGGCAGGCCGCCGATGAACGGAGGGGGCAACGTGGCCTGAGCGTACCGGTAGCGAATAATTTGCGTGGTCCAACCGGCGACAAACCGTGACGGTGGCAGAGCAAACACCAGCGTCTGCGAAGCCACCAGGCCAAATTTCAGTTCATCGTTACGCGAACCAGGCGTGCTCGGAATCTCGATGGAGAACGTGTGGAAGGCCCGCGCAAAACCCACACCGAACCCAGGCACCGCCACGTAGAAGCGCGCATTGAAAAGCTCGGCGGTGTTGTCGTTGATGAATCCTTCATCGGTTTCTACGGGACCGGTGAAATGGTGGATGCCCGAAAGCGTCGCGCCGATCGCCCAATCGGGATTGAACTGCCAGCGCAGATTCAAGGCGTGGAAGGTCTGCAAGGGGGCATTTCCCTCGAGGAAGACGTTGTAGGTTTGATCCGAAGGAAGACCCGGTGAAGGGCCCATCAAAGAGAAGTAGTAGGAGAGGGAGAGTTTTTCCGTGAGCGTTTTCCAGAGAGCACTGTTGCCGATCGGCGTCTGGTTGGCGGTGAAGGCGGCGTAGGAGTTGGCACCTTGATCACGGCCGCCGTCACGCTGGGCGAAGGCTGGGGTCGCTCCCAAAAGAAGAGCGACCGTAAGAAGAACAAATTTCATCGGCCGGCCTGGGCCTGCGCATTGGAGTTGAGTTGGTTAAACAGCTTCGCACGATCCATAAGCGACTCTTTCAGATTTTCAATCACCACGCGCCGCTGGACGGTCTCGATGTCCTTCGCGAGTTTGGCGCCGATCTCTTCTTTTACGCCAACCCATTCCAGGGTGAGATTGTGGAAAAGGGTCTCTTGTAGCATCTCAGTTTTTGCCAGATCCGCAAGTCCCATTCCATCAAGATTGCCATTGCTCACGTCACGCTCGACCAGCAACTCCAACTCTTGGCGCTTGGCCGAGTAAAGTGATTGCAAGACCCACACGGTGTTCCGGATGCTCCAGATGTACATGTTGAGGCCGTTGTTCGACGCTTCTTCCGCTTTGGCGTTCTGGAGGTAGAGGATCTCCCACTGACGCTTCATGGTTGAGCGGAATTCAGCTGTGGAGTACGGGTCCTTCTGACGGAACAGATCGGAGTTCGCCTTGAGGTTGGTCATGATGCTGCCGGTTTCTTTGCGCTCCGACTTGTACTTCGCAGCGGCTCGTACGATCTTCTCGTAGCCGTGCGGCTTCTTGAAATCCGGGTAGCGCCAGCCGAGGACCTGGGTCATTTCTTCCATGAACACGAAGGAGCGGCCGATGTAGTAATCGTTGCGCTTCTGTTCCTGGTCTTGGTCGAGCATGACGTACGGTTGGTCGAGGATGAAGCGAGCGAGGCGATCCCACAGGTAAAGTTCTAGCTGCTGTGTGCGGTTCACTTCGTTGGTCAGGAACTGCTTCAGCTTCGGGCTGAGGTTCGCGTGCTTCTGGCGCAGTTTGAAGATGCGATTGTTGTAGCGCTCCATCTCTTCCCACGCGCTCTCGACGACCATCGGAAAGTTGTACTGCGTTTCAAGCTGCTCGATCCGCCCCATGCGCGGTGAGAACTCCAGGGCCTCTTCGTAAGCGATCTGCATCTGCTTGAAGTTGCCCATGCGCTCGTTCCAAGAGATCTCGTCTGCGGGTGGCACGTCGGCCGACATCAAGAGGTTCATGTGGGCCGGAACGAAGTTCGTGGAGTTCCCAGCGATGGTGATCGGGTAGTTCACGTTCGCACCGAGGGCCACCTGGGAAACTCCGATGATGTTCGGGTTCGCCAAGGCCGGAGCACTGCCCGCCGTCGGGGCCTGGATCATGGGAGCCGTCGATGTCATAGCTGGGGCCGTGGCCGCCGGAGTAACGACCGCGGGCGC
>JAIXOY010000119.1 GCA_027486525.1 Pseudomonadota bacterium | reverse complement strand
TGATCCCTATCACCAAGGTCACAAACCAACCGATGGTGTTGATCGTGACGGGGAAAAAAGCATTGAGCTGCGAAATAAAATAGCCGCCGATATTGAAGAGACTATCGCCGTACAATACATAGTAAATTGAGAGCGGTTGGAGAAAGCCCCACAAACACAGCAAGGCCATCCCAAGGATGTGGCCAACGGGATTGATACCGCCGATGAAAACACCGAGAGTAAAAAGCTGACCCTGCATGGCAATGGCGAGCATCGGGGTGAGTTTTTTTCCGGCCGGTGAGAGTGATTTGAGAAGTGCGGCTGTGGTGCTGATCAATCCTGGTGCATTTTTGGCGCGGATCTCCCGGCTCGCCCAGGTGAGAATGAATCCCTGATTCAAAGAAAGTAGATGCCCCGCAAAAGGCAAACTCAGCGAGTGGACGATACTGCCCAGTCCCACTTCTACCGCCGCCAAAAGCGCAGCTTTTTTGCCCAATTCCGTTGTTTGTGCCACGATCAACGGTAGCAAAGAGGACACTATGACACAACGAGACTTCATCCAACGTTTACCGAAAGCCGAACTTCATTTGCACATCGAAGGTACCTTCGAGCCGGAATTGATGTTTGAGATCGGGCGCCGCAATAACGTGAAGTCACGCTTTGCTACCGTCGAGGCCCTCAAAGAAGCCTACAACTTTCATAACCTGCAATCGTTCTTAGATATTTACTACGAAGGTGCCGGTGTCTTGCTCCATGAGCAGGATTTTTACGATCTCACCATGGCCTATCTGCAGCGTTGCCATGAGGACAACGTGGTTCACACCGAAATCTTTTTTGATCCACAAACTCATACCGATCGCGGCGTGAGCTTTGCGACGGTGTACAACGGTCTTCGCCGCGCTCTCGATGAAGGAAAGGCGAAGTGGGGGATCACGTCTCACATGATCATGTGTTTCCTTCGCCACCTCTCGGAAGAGGCCGCAGAAAAGACGCTCACGGAAGCTCTGCCTTTTAAGAAAGGCATCATCGCTGTGGGACTTGATTCTTCGGAGGTCGGACATCCTCCGAAGAAATTTAAGAATGTCTTCGAGCGTGCGCGCAAGGAAGGTTTTTTAACGGTCGCGCATGCTGGCGAAGAAGGCCCACCGGAGTACGTCTGGGAGGCGCTCGATCTCTTGAAGGTAAAACGCATCGATCACGGCGTGCGAGCTCTCGAAGACGAGAAGCTGATGGCCCGTCTGGTGAAAGAGCGCATGCCTTTTACCGTTTGTCCGCTTTCAAACATCAAGCTCCGTGTGTTTGATAAAATGGAAAACCACAATCTGAAGAAGCTTCTCGCCCAGGGGGCGTGCGTGACGATCAACTCAGATGATCCGGCGTATTTCGGTGGTTACATGGGAGCGAACTTCCGTGAAACGGCGCGTGGCCTGAATCTCAACGAATCTGAGCTTCGGCAGATCGCGAAGAATTCCTTTGAAGCGTCATTCATGACACCGTTTGAAAAAATTCGTTGGATGAACGCCTGCGACCAGGCCTAGGCGAGCACGTCTTTCGGCGGTTTGACAGCTGCCAGTTGTCCGTGCGCCCACTGCTCGACGCTGCCGCCAACGTGAATGAGCTGCTCCCACGACACTTGGATCTCGCTCGGACGCCCCATCTCCGCGCCTTGGTAAACAGTCACATTGCCCGAAGGAATCCCTCGCACATCACGGCAGTACCCCGCAAGAGCGCAAGCGGCGGAGCCGGTGGCGGCATCTTCCATGACACTCAACGAAGGCGCAAACATGCGCACGTGGAAAATAGTGGCGTGCTCTTGATAGATGAAATAACACTTCACGGGTTCTGCAAAACCGACGGGCGGACGTGCCGCGCGAAGGGCCGCCTGAGAACTGAGAGGAATAACCAAAAATTCCGGGCCCACATTGAGGAGGCGAATGAAGTCTTTTTGCACTTGGGCCTCCGGCACGTGTGTCGCGCTCAATAGACCGGTGAGATCACCACTGTAGGAAGAAATTTTAGGAGATCCGGGGAAAGTGAGAAAAACTTTTCCTTGCTCTACTCGAATCGGTACAAGTCCTAAGGGGAGACTCAAAGTGAACTGGGTTTGTTGTGTTTGTTGTGAAATCCACCAAGCGGCACCGATGGTCGGGTGGCCAGCAAAGGGGAGCTCTGATTTTGGCGTAAAGATCCGTAGGTTTTTGTGGTCCGTAATAAAAACGGTCTCCGAGAAATTAAAATCACGCGCGATGGACTGCATTCTTTCCGCGCTGAGTGGGGCCGTGACTTCGACCACAGCGAGCTGATTGCCGCCATCGGTGCCACGGGTAAAAACATTCATAAGTGTGTAGTTCATGTCATTTTGTCTTTTTGCGTTGTGGGGCCAGCGCCCCTCGAAGAATCATCTTCACTTCTTTGATCAATCGATCTGTCAGCTGCTCACGTTTGTGCTTCGGTAGGTCTAAGGCTTCCGCACCCAGAGTAAAAGCCACGGCGACGATGGCTTCCGCCGCGAGTGCCGTGTCTCGTAGAGGCTGGTTGAGGAGCTTGGCCCCGCGTTCAAGGTCTTCGGTGACCTCCTCGACGAAGCGATCGATCTCCGCGAACAGCGCCTTACGAAAGGCCGGCGAGGAGCCCATGCGCTCGCCCTGGAGCACGCGAAAGAGATGCGCGTTCTCAGTGATGTAATCAATGAAAGCGTGCACGGATTTTTTCACGGCACTGCCCTCTCCCGTGATGGTACGTCGAGCTTCCCGCAGGAGTTGGCGCAGGCCGAGACCAATTTCATCCACCAGCACGAGACCTAATTCATCCATGTCGTGGAAGTGACGGTAGAAGCCCGCCGGTGTGATTCCTGCGCCTTTGGCGACCTCACGGAGGCTCACCGATGAGAAACCTTGCTCCGCGCTCAGGCGCAAAGCGGCTTCCACGAGCTTCCTGCGGGTCAGGTGTTTTTGTTCGATACGTTCGGCCATGGGCCATAATACCAAGTAAACAGGTGTTGAGGAAGTCCTAGACGCGATATAGACATCCTGGACATTTGAGTAAACACGTGTATACTGGGCAAATGATCTACTCCAAAGCTGAAGAAATCGCCAATAGCATCACCCACGGTCTGGGAGTTTTGTTCGCCGTCGGCGGCCTCACCGCCTTGATGGTGTTGTCGGCCTACTTCGGCACGGTCACACATTTTGTGAGTTACCTGATCTACGGTCTATCCATGGTCCTGCTTTATACCGCATCAACTTTGTACCATGCGATTCCCGGCGAGCGGGCGAAGCGATTTTTTAAGATCTGCGATCATTCTGCCATCTATCTTTTGATCGCCGGGACCTACACACCCTTCCTCGTCTTGAATCTGCAAGGTCCCACAGCTTTGATCGCCGTGGCGATTATTTGGACCATTGCTTTGGCCGGCATCATCTTCAAACTGTTCTTCACAGGCCGCTTTAAGGGTCTCTCGACCTTGCTCTACATCGGCATGGGATGGATGGTGGTGTTCTTGGCCGAACCTCTTAGCGCGGCGATGAACCCGGAAGCGATGAAGTGGTTAGTGATTGGTGGTGTGACGTACACCGCCGGCACGATCTTCTACATGATGAAGAACGTGCCTTACAGCCATGCCATCTGGCACATGTTCGTCCTCCTCGGAAGCATCTTTCATTTCACGGCGATCGTTTACGCGGCGAACTTCAAGCCTTAGCGAATAAAGTCTGCGACAAAATCATTGGCCGGCTTAGAGCGGATCTCGCTCGGCGTCCCGCTTTGAACCACATCACCTTTGTTCAAGATCACGATGCGATCTGACATGGTGAAAGCCTCGATTTGATCGTGGGTCACATAAATACAGGTGATCTTAAACTGCTGCTGAATCTGACGAATATCCACGCGCATTTTTTCGCGAAGTTTTGCATCCAAGTTTGAGAGGGGTTCATCCAGCAGAAGAACCTTGGGTTGCGCTACCAGGCCACGCGCCAACGCTACACGCTGCTGTTGACCGCCGGAGAGCATGTTGGGCATGCGTTTCTCCAGTCCACCCAATTCGACGATCCTAAGAATTTCTGCGACGCGATCGTTGACTTCGCTCGTGGCGACTTTCGCCACACGTAACGGATAGGCGACGTTTTCAAACACATTCATGTGCGGCCACACGGCGTAGCTTTGGAAGACCATGCCGACATGCCGTTTCTCCGGCGCGACATTTACTTTTTTCGCGGGATCGTTAACGACCATGTCGCCGATGAGCAAACGCCCTTCGGTGTTGGTCTCGAGCCCTGCAACCATGCGCAAGCACGTCGTCTTGCCGCAGCCTGAGGGGCCAAGGAAGGAAACGAAATCGCCGTCTTTGATTTTGAGATCAAAGTCCTTGATGACTCGCACGTCGCCGTAGCTCTTGCCGATGTGTTCAAAACTGACGGTACTCATAGGCCGTATTTCCCTTGAGAAAGAAGTTTCACGAGACCATTCACACCGATGACACCGGCGATCGTACAAAGAGACAGCACCGCTGCGCCTCCGCCACTGGCATCCGAGTAATCCTGCATCTGGAAAATCAGCGTGCCCAGAGTTTCAAGACCTGGGCCGGTGAGAAGAATTGTCATGGTGAGTTCGGTCATGGCCGGCATGAAGACCAAGAACCAAGAAGCCACGAGTGCCGGTTTCATGAGCGGGAACCAGATCGTGCGCAACGATGTGAACCAACTGGCGCCAGCGACCCGTGCGGCTTCCGCCAGCACGTCATCGACTTGCCCGAGGCCATCGCTCATGGTGCGCATGGCGAAGTTCAAGTAGTGAGCGGTGTAGGCCAACCCGATCAAGGCGAGGGTGTTATACAGCGAAATAGGGAAGCCTAAGACTGATTGTGAGAACGTGAGGATCAACGCAAAGGCGAGGACGGTCCCAGGAGTTGCGTAGGGAACAGCTGCGATGATCTCTAGAGCGCCGCGGCCCTTCATTTTGGTTTTTACCCGCAAGTACGCGAGCAGCATTCCAAGAATAGTCGTGGCGGTGGCCGCACCGATGGCGAGCTTGAAGGAGTTCATGATGGCGCGCGGTGTTTCCTCAGTCTCAAAGAAGATGCGCCGAAAGTGCTGGAAGCCTAACTCACTCCAAGCAATTTTTCCTTGGTAGGGGGAAAGCGCGCTGAGGGCAATACTGCCCACGGGAAGAATGAAGAGCACCAGGAACATGAAAGCAACGAAGAGAATCGCCCAAGGTTTCACGCGGCCAAGGTTCACGCGACTCACGCGGGCCGATTTACCACCGATGGTGCGCATGGCCTGGGCGGAGAAGTATTGATTCAACAGTAATCCCATGACACCCAAAACGAGCAAGAGCACCGATAGAGCACCGGCGAGATAGAGCCCTGAGAAGGAGCCGGTCTGTTGGAAGGTATAAATTTTCGTGGTCACCACAAAGATCCGCGCCGGACCACCGATCAAAGCGGGAATACCGAAGGAGGCCGCTGAAGCGAGAAACACCAATAGAATCCCCGACATCATCGCGGGTCTTACGATCGGTAAGGTGATTTGGAAAAACACCCGCAGAGGGCTGGCCCCCGAGAGGCGTGCGGCTTCTTCGAGCGACGGATCTGTGCGATCCATCGCTGTCAGCATCGACAAAAGAACGAAGGTGTAAAAGAAAGATGACATCACCCACACGAGACCGCCGTGGGAGTAAATGTTCAGCGCCCCCTCTCCGAACAACCCATTCAAATAACCGTTCGTGGGATTCGCCAGGGCGACCCAGGCGATGGCGCTGATGTAGGGCGGGAGAGCATAGGGCAAAAGAAAGAGTGTGCGCCAGCGACTCTGCCCGGGAAGATCAGAGCGTGACAAGAGCCAGGCCAGGGGCACGGCAATCAAACTTGAACAAAGCGCCGAGAGGGTCGAGATCATCAGTGTGTTTTTCACGGCGATGAAGGTCGACTTCTTCGACAAGATATCCAGGAAGTACTTCAGTGAGAAATCACCGTTCGGCGGTGGGAAGGCGATCTTGTGAACGAGCACGCTGTAGGGATAGAGGCACAAAACCAAGACGATGATGAGTACGACGCCGAGAATGAAGAGAGGCGAGGTGAAAAACTTTTTCATTGGAACATGATTTCCGTGTACTCATCTTTGATGTCGATTCTTTGCTCTGTGACTTCGTTGATGAATTCAGCACTCCAAGGAAAAGCTTTAAGAGTGTTCAGCTCCGGTGCGCCCTTGGGCGCCGGTTGGCCATCAACGGTGGCATACATGAAAGAGCGGAGCATAGCTTTTTGACCAGCATCTGAGAGCATCCAGTCGGCGACCTTCTTCGCGAGCGCACGATCAAGCGGTCTTTTCGCGATGGCCATGATGTTGGCGTGAGTGACCACACCGTCCTCAGGATAGATAATCCCCAGGCGATCATCTTTTCCTTGCAGGCGCAGCAGGTCTTCTAGCAGCACCCAGCCCACTGGGCGCTCGAGGGTTTGGACTCGACGGATCACCGCGGAGTTTCCTCCCTGAGAGATCACGTGATTATTCTTAAGCCCTTTGATGTAGTCCCAGCCGTAGTGCTTTTTCATCATCACCATGGTGGTGAAGTTCGTGCCGGAAGAAAGAGGCGAGCCTGTGGTGAATTTGTCTTTCCACTTGGCTTCGGTCATTTCCTTGTAGGTCTTAGGAGGGTTCGGAACGGCCTCTTTATTATAGGTGAGCACCATAACAGGCATGGAGACGGCCGTGTAAAATCCTTCGGAGTGCTTGAGGTACTCCGGAACTTTCTCGGCATTCTGCGGACGGTAGGCCTCGAGCATGTTAGAGCGGGCAAGTTCTTCGTACCAAAAACGATCAGAGGAAATGAGCAAGTCAGCGCGAATACCACCGGCCATGATCTCGCCGTTGGCGCGGGCGGCGATTTCTTCGCTGCCCGCCTGGTACCAGTTGATGGTGACGCCAGGAAAAGCTTTTCCCAACTCAATCGTGAGATCAGCGATGGTGTCTTTGTACATGGAGGTGTAGATCCACAACTCTTTTTGTGGGTCCTGGGCCTTCTGGCAGGAAGCCAAAAGAAAGCTGAACATGAGAATTTTCCAGATCATGGAAAAAGTGTAAAGGCCTGGGCAGACCAAGACAAGAAAAGTTTAGGGGCGTTGCTCAACTGTGGTGATGCGATAGCCATCATTCTCAATGGCCCGGCGAATTTTCTCTAGCGGGGCCTTAGATTCGATATGAACGAGTTTCTCGCTGAGTTTCACTTCCACGCGCGCTTTAGCGTCTTGCGCCAAAATAGCCGCCGTCACATGTCTGACACAATTCTGACACGACATTCCTTCTACGCCTAAAACAAACATAAGAACCCCCTGGACCTTACTATGATGGGAAGGTTTATACTCTGTCCATGAACACTTCGTACAAAATAACTGGAATGACCTGTGCCTCTTGCGTCTCTCGCGTAGAACGTGCGTTAAAAGGCGTTCCGGGCGTCAACAGCGTCAATGTGAACTTAGCTACAGAAACAGCGCGAGTCGAGTGGGGCAAAAAGCCTGACGACGGTGCGGTTATGAAGGCGGCGGACAAGGCCGGTTACCAAGCGAGTCTCGCTAGCGCAAAGGTGAAGTCGGAGCAGCCTCAGTTCTGGCCAGTGCTCCTGGGTTTCGCTTTCTCTTTACCGCTGGTATTGCCGATGTTGCTGGGACATTCGTTCATGCTGCCTGCTTTTTGGCAGTTTATGTTGGCAACTCCGGTGCAGTTTTATTTAGGAGCGCATTTCTACCGCTCCGGATTCAAGGCAGCGATCAATCTTGCGGGTAACATGGATCTCCTGGTGGCGATCGGAACCAGCGCCGCCTACGGACTGAGTCTCTACCTCTGGTGGCGACATGGTTCTCACGCCGAACTTTATTTTGAAAGCTCCGCGGTCATCATCACCTTGGTGTTGTTAGGTAAATATCTCGAGCAGCGAGCAAAGCAGAAAACGACGGCAACGATTCGAACTCTTGAGGGATTGCGTCCTTCGCGCGCGCGCGTGTTACGAGAAAACGATTGGAAAGAGATTTCCTTAGATGATGTTTGTGTGGGCGATGCCGTGCGAGTGCTCCCGGGGGAGACGATTCCTGTCGATGGGGTGATTACAGAGGGGACAACTCAAGTGGATGAGTCACTCATCACAGGTGAGTCGCGGCTACTCCCACGCTCTCTTGGAGCAAGCGTTACGGGTGGATCGATCAATGCCGATGGCGTGATCGTTCTAAAAACGACGGCGGTGGGAGCCGAGACGACGCTCTCGCGGGTGATTCGTTTGGTGGAAGAGGCGCAGGGAGATAAAGCACCCATTCAGCGCATCGCAGACAAAGTGAGTGCGATCTTTGTTCCTGTCGTCTTGGTTTTGGCCGTCCTGACACTGCTCGGTTGGGGCTGGTTAGATGGGGATTGGGAAATGGCCCTTCTCCATGCGGCCAGTGTGCTGGTGATTGCGTGCCCGTGTGCGCTGGGACTCGCAACCCCTACGGCGTTAATGGTGGGGACCGGCCTCGCAGCGAAACAAGGCATCTTGATTAAAAATGCCGAAGCCCTAGAGATCGCTCACGATGTAAAGGTCGTCGCCTTTGATAAAACAGGAACGCTGACCATGGGACATCCTGTTGTGAGTGAAGCGCAGATCGTGGGCGATGAGGATATGGTGTGGTCAATCTTGCGCGGTCTACAAGAAGGCACAACTCATCCGCTGGCGAAGGCCGTGGTGAAGAAAGCCGTTGCTCTTGGTCACGTAGCCGCAAAAGTTGAAGACATCAAAGTGATACCTGGACTTGGGATTGAGGGAACGTTCGCGGGTCAAAAGCTCAAGCTCGGTAGCGCACGAATGATGCCCAGCAAGCTTCCTGAAGGTGCCAGCTACTTTTTGGTCGATGACAAGCTGACGGCTACTTTGCATTTCAGTGATGAGATACGCCCGGAGGCGATTGAAGCGATTGAACAACTTAAAAAACTCCATATCCGCACTCTCATGCTTTCTGGTGATGGGCAGCAAGCCGCCGAAAGTGTCGCGAGGAAACTCGGCATCGACGATGTGAGAGCGGGGATTTTACCTGGCGAGAAGGCGGGTGAGATTCAGCGACTGAAAAATCTTAAAATCACCATCGCCATGGTGGGCGATGGGATCAACGATGCACCTGCGCTCGCGGCGGCGGATGTGGGCATTGCCATGGGAAGCGGAACCGATGTCGCGATGGAAGCGGCAGGAATCACTTTGATGCGCGGAGATCTGCGCTTGATTCCTCAGGCTTTCGACATCTCTCGGCGCACTTATAGCAAAATTCGCCAAAATCTTTTCTGGGCCTTCGCTTTTAACATCATCGGCATTCCTCTTGCGGCCATGGGTGAGTTAAGCCCCATGGTGGCCGGAGCGGCCATGGCGCTCAGTAGTGTGAGCGTGGTGAGCAACGCTTTACTTTTGCGCTTTAGGAGCAAGGCATGAACATCGGTGAAGTGGCGCAGGCAAGCGGGGTCAGCGCCAAGATGATTCGTCACTACGAAGAGATCGGTGTCATTCCAAAAATCTCGCGTTCCATGGCGGGCTATCGGCAGTACGGAGAAGCGGATGTGCACATGCTGCGCTTTGTACGACAGGCGCGGGAACTGGGATTTTCCATGCCCGAAGTGAAAACCTTGGTAGGTCTGTGGCGCAACAAGAGACGCAAGAGTGGCGAGGTCAAGAAGCTCGCGCTGGAACATGTCGTTCGACTGGAAGCCAAGATCCAACAGTTAAGCGGCATGAGTAAAACACTTAAGCATCTTGCCCACTGCTGTAAGGGCGATGAACGGCCCGAGTGTCCGATTCTAGATAAGCTTGATTCGCCTTAGAGGCGCGGGGCTTTTTTGAGCGTGGAAATTTTCCCACGATCACCCACGATCCACATGACATCACCTTCCCGCAAAATCATGGCCGAGTCCGGACTCAAGACCCGTTGACCATCTCGTTCGAGACCGACGATGAGTCCCTGGACGTCATCGCGGACGCCACACTCCCGAATCGACTTGTTGATGTAGTGCGAATGGGAGCCCAGCAAAAGAGACTCAAGCCCGAAGGCTTCCGGTGACAGAGGATCGTGGCGATTCTCCGTGGTTTCGATGACCATTTGCGCGCTGATGAGCTGGTCTTCTTCGCCGATGAGGTGGAGCCGATCAAACGGCAACAAAAGATCGTCACGACCAGGAGCGAGGATGCGTTTCTCGCCTCGCTGGATCATGGCCAAAGTAAGACCGAACTTTTCTTTCAGCATCGACTCATGAAGCGGTTTGGCCACGAGGGTCGAGGAGGGAGAAACAACAAACTGAGCGAGCGTCGCTTGCCAGGGGGCCAGCTCAGGTCCGGTGTTCTTGTTCGCGAGCTCTTCGAGATCTTTGTCTTTGAGGTTCTTGATGAAGCGCAGCTCAATGGAGCGATAAAAGGGCTCGGCGAACTTATTGAAGAACACACCGATCGTGAGCAACACGATGAAGACGATTCCGGAGATGGTCTGCAGCGGAGCGAAGTGCCCCACGACGAAACTGATGAGGAGCATGCCGACGATGAGGCGCAGAGGGAAAAGTCCAAACTGAAGTCGTCGCAGCTGGTTGACCGTCTGGGCATCGTAATTCTGTAGATGGGCGGGGGCGCCCACGACCACGGCCCAGAGGAAGGGCGCCGAGAGCAACAACGTCACGGCGCCGCCCATGAAGGTGAGCCACGGGCCCCGCACCGGAAGCTGCTCGAAGAGCCAAGGATACACCAGGCGCGTGGTGGTCAGCGTGATGCCGATGATGACAATCGAGTTGAGAATGATCTTCATGCCGTACTCTTCCCACAAGAGGCGCGCGATGGTGTGGCCCGAGGTTTGTGAGACGGTGCGCTGGTAGCGATTCACGCGGGCAAGCAACTGGGGAGATAAGCGCCGCTCGATCCAGGCATAGATCACACCGGAGAACTTGATCTGGTAGGGCGTGGAGAAGGTGGTGATCGCCGAAACCGCTACGGCGATGGGGTACAGGAAGTCGCTGATCACGCCGAGGGACATGCCCAGTGTCGCGAAGATGAAGCTGAATTCGCCAATCTGCGCGAGAGAAAGTCCCGCCTGAATAGAAGTCTTCAAGCTTTGGCCCGAGACCAGCGCGCCCACCGTCGAGCTGAAGAACTTTCCGAAAATGGTCACGAATGTCAGCAGCATGATGACGCCGAAGTGCTCCCACAGAATGCTTGGATCAATCAGCATCCCGACTGAAACGAAGAAGACCGCGGCGAAGAGATCGCGCACCGGCAGAAGCAACTTTTCGATGCGATGGCCTTCGCGGGTTTCGGCCAGCAGCGAGCCCATGACGAAGGCACCGAGCGCCGGTGAGAATCCGACCTTCGTCGCGATCATCACCATCATGAGGCAAAGCCCGATGGAAATGATGAGAGCCGTTTCATCCGTGAGGAGCATTTTGATTTTCCCCATGAGCATGGGCAGGAGGTAGATCCCCACCAAGAACCACAGAGCGAGGAAAAAAACCAGACGCACAGAAGAAGCGAAGAGTGCCGGACCTGAGAAGCTGGCGGTCGTCCCGATCGTCGAAAGTAGGACGAGAAGAAGAATCGCCACGAGGTCTTCTACGATCAGCACACCGAAGACCATGCTGACGAAACTGCGTCCCTTGAGGCCGAGTTCCTCGAAGGCGCGCACGATGATCGTCGTGGAAGAGATCGAGAGAATGCCACCCAGGAACAAGCTGTCCATGTGCGACCAGCCGATGGCGCGGCCGGTGAGGTAGCCCGCCGCGAGCATGAAGACAATTTCAAAGAGAGCGATGATCGAGGCGCCGCCGCCGACTTTCGCGAGCTTCTTAAAACTGAACTCGAGGCCCAGGGAAAAGAGCAGGAAGATCACCCCGATCTCGGCCCAGACGGTCATGCTGGCGATGTCGGAGACGGTGTGGAGGAAGGGAAAGTGCGGCCCCACCAAGAAGCCTGCGATCAAGTAGCCCAGCACCACGGGCTGGCGCAGGGATTTGCAAAGTAGCGTGACCACCGCGGCGGTCATCAGAATGTAGCCTAAATCTTGGATGAGTTCGGGAAGGTGAGTCACTTACCGAATGATAATTGAAGAACCATCAATCCACAATAAGTGGATACTGCTTGACCAACTCACACTGCTCCGCTGTGAGAGAGCCCGTCTTGCTGTTGCGACCATCGAGACCTGACATCAAGTTTCCATAGACATCGATGTGGCCCACGTCACCCATCAAGTGAACGAGTTCGTGAGCGAAGGTGTCGTACGTAGCGTTCGCACCCGGCACCGTGCGGTAGTCCATGTGGTGTTCGGTGATGTGAAACGTTTCAACTAACGGATGCGCATCGACCGTCGCACTCGAGAGGCGGCCCACGCTGGTGCGGTTATAGGCCGCGGCGGTACTTGGCACACTCTTGAGGCCGTACAAGAAACCCAACGTGCGAAGAACGGGGGTTTGGATGTCTCTCATGAGGATGAGGTCCTTCGGACCTTTGTAAGGGCTAGCGTTGAGGATCTGATCGAGAACCCACGGAGTCCACACCACTGTCTGGATGCGGACTTCACCCAGGACGACACCACACTGGCGGAGGATTCTAGAGGTCTTTTCAAGTTGCGCTTTGAGCGCCGCAGGTTGGCCCCATTTGGAGCCTTGCTCGATCATCAAGTCTATCGGTAGCTGACGGATACCGGCCTCGTCAGCAGGTGCGGCGATGACTTTTTCACCAACTACCTGCCAGTTAGGGGCTTCTTGAGCATGGGCCAAACTGAGGATGAAGAGGAGGATCATCATTTTGGGATTATCACTTGTAGAAATGCATTGCGCAATCGAGTGAGAAAAGATTATCTTCCGGCCATCTTATCGTAACCCCCAGTTATTTTGGAGTCTTTCCATGTTCGTGCTCTTGGCCGTGGCTACTGCTTTTGCTCAACCTGACTGGAACCTCGTCTCTCACCAGCGCGCCGACATCATCTCTCGAGGCGCAACCACCGATAAAATGGCCCGCGACGTAGGCATGGCGGAACAGTTTGTGGGTGTAGCGACACTTGAAACCTCCCTCGCCAATTTAGAGGCCCAAGGGCTCACAAGCGGTGCTTCTCGCGTGCAAGCGTGGTCAGGTCATTTTTGGCCAAAATACCAGGGCGGTCTTGCTGCTCGTTGGGCCGATCCCGCATTCCCACGCACAGACTGGGGCGCAGCTGAGGGCTACGTACAAAACTTCCCGTGGGATCGGAGCTACCGCGACCTTCTTTCTCCCGCGGAAAAGTACGATCTCGTCACTGGCTTCGCTCCCAATGAGGCCGGCTCGCTTACGGCTCATCAGTGGAACCTAGGTCGTCGTGAGTACGTGACCACCGCAACAGTCGCGACCTGGCAGGGCATCTGCCATGGTTGGTCGCCGGCGAGTTTGTTCTTAAGCCAGCCGGTTCGTCCGGTGTACGTGAATGGCCCGCAAGGACAGATTCTCTTTTCTGTGGATGACATCAAGGCCCTTGGCTCACTTTACTGGGCCAATGGGAGTTACCGCACGGTCTACGCAGGCTGGCGCTGCAATGAGAGCGAGCCAGAAGTTGATCCGGATGGCCGCGTGCTGCCGCCGAAGTGTTTTGACGTGAACCCCGCCGATTGGCACTTGGTGCTCTCGCACATGATCGCAGCTCGCGGTGAATCGTTCATCATCGATGCGGAGAATGGCACGCAGGTATGGAACAAGCCGGTGATGGATTTTCGGTTCGAGTTTTTTGATGTGGCCGATTACAACCGCAAGTCGACCCGTTTTAGAAATGTGATCCGCGAGCGCTCACGCTTGGGCCGTCTTCGTTACGCCAACTACCGCTCCGCTGAGACCGTGTGGGTCGTCGGTGTCCGCTCTATCGTGACATTCGGCGATGGCCAACCGGCCGGAGTTCACACACCGGATCGCAAAGTCTTAACTTTCACCTACGACCTTGAGCTTGCTGCTGATTTCCGCGTGCTCGGTGGTGAATGGCGCGACGGTAAGCACCCGGACTTCTTGTGGCGTCCAGAGTACCAAGATCGCCCGAGCTCAGAGGGTGATCAGGTTGCCAATGACGTGAGTCGTCTGGGGACACCATCGTGGCGTCGGGCCGCTCAACGCAGCAATGCCCGCGGTGTTCCGCTGAAAGCGTTGGTCGACTACTTGTACCAGCAATCTAGCTATTAGATTTTAGATAGGCTTCCTGCATGGATGCAGGAATCTCTGTGGGCCGTCCGGTCTTCATGTTGATGTAGACCCACAGCGTTTCCGCCGTGACCAAGATCTTGTCATCTTTGAGTCGACGAATGCGATACGCGCGCTTGGAGCGAACGGCCTCCATGTCTTTCACCCAGGTTTCCACCACCAGCTCTTCTCCGAGGTAGGCCGAGGCGAGATACTCGATCTCATGGCGACGAACCACGAAGCACGCACCGTCACTGAGAAATTTCTCCATGCCGAAACCCAGAGAAACAGAATGGGCGCCGGCCGCCTCCAGCAACCACTTCAGATAGACTTCGTTGTTCACGTGGTTGAGAGCGTCGATGTCCGCGGGTTGCACGGTCAGGGGGTAAGAGAAGGGGGTCATGGGGCATACTCCACGCGCACATTTTCTGGCGCTACGTCTTGGTTGTCTGTCGTCCGAAAGCGTAGTTGCTTAATTTTTTTATGAGTTGCGATGTCGATGAGCTCACCCTTGAAATCAATGTCCGGGTGCCACTTCTCCGCCCACATGCGCATGGCCACCAGCGCGCTCGAAAGTTCCTTGGCCTTCTTCGTGAGGCGATACTCAGTGACCCGTGCATCCGTTTCAGAGGGCACAATAGTGAAGAGGCCGTTGGCGACCATGGCTTCCAGGCGCTGCGAAAGGATGTTGCGAGCAATTCCTAGATCGCTGACGAAATCGCTAAAGCGGCGCATGCCAAAGAAGGCATTTCGCAGAATCATAAAGGTCCAGCGATCACCCACCTGGTCGAGGGCGAAGGCCAGGGGGCAGATACTTTTTTTCTTTGACATGAAATTCATCCTACCGTTAAATGGTTTTGAAATGCAACCGATTTAGTAGCGAGGTTTCAGTTGAATCTTTTCGGTCGAATCTTTTGGCTCCTCGTGACCTTTCGCTTCCGGCCGACGACGAAGTTCTTTGAAGAGTCGGGGATCGGGTTTAGAGTCTGGCCGAGTGACCTCGATACCAACATGCACATGAATAACGGCGTGTACCTTTCGATCATGGACTTGGCGCGCACCGACTTAGTGCTGCGTTCGGGACTGATGAAAGTCGTCAAACAGAATGGCTGGTATCCGGTGGTGGCGTCGCAGACCATTCGCTACCGGCGTTCACTGGATCCGTTTCGTGCGTTCACCGTTCGCACCCAACTGATTGGGTGGGACGAGCGCTTCTTTTATATCCAGCAAAAATTTATGCTCGGAAAAGAAGTCGCGGCCCTCGCACTGGTGAAAGGTCGCTTCTTGAAGAAGAGCGGCGGTGGTGTTTATCCCGGAGACATCGCGCAGGCGATGGGTGAGTCATCGGAATCACCGAAGCTCGCGGAGTGGGTTCAGCAATGGACAACGGCGGAAGACCTTGGTTGGAAGGTGAACGTCGGTTAGAAGAGGATGTCCCAGATATCATATATATTTTCAGTGAAAGGCCAGTAGCTGTCGTCACGAACCATGCGCTCTTCCCGCGCCCACCAGTACAAACTTGCTGATGGGTAGATGTAGCCAAACTGATAGCTCGTCGGATTCGCCCAGACATCCATCACGCCAAGATCGGCGTAGTTGCGTTGATCATTGCGCGATTCGGAGAGCAGGCGCGAGGCCTGTTCCCGCAGAAGTTTCGCGTTCTCTAAGGACTCGGCCCGCTTGTCGTCTTCGCGCATGGCCAGGCGGAGCTGCAGCGCCTGTTCCACGCGCAGGCGTGTGACAAGTAACAGCCGGGCAAGTTCAGCTTCTTTCACAGCGGTGGTGTCAGGCCAGGCGGCCGAGGCAGAAGTGAGGAGCCGGATCTCTGCTTCTCGCAGTTTCTCGTCACCGGCCACTTCTTTAATGGTGTGGCGCTCATGGATGCGATGGGTGCTGGAGAGTTCGTCCTGGAGGTTGGCGGCCGAGATCATGGGGATCACGCCGGCGTCTTTGAAATGATATTTTTGGTGGGCAAAGATCTTTTCCCAAGCGCCGCGGTCTTCACCTAGAAGAGTGAGGCCGATGTAGGGATCGAACTTCAGTTCTTCATCGATCAACAGGGCCTGTGTCCAATCGTAGAGCCAACCACCCATGCCGTGGCCCGTGGAGAAAATCAGCTGACCGTCCATCTTGTTCTCATGCAACCACTTTAAATCTTCGGCGCGGGTCCGCAGATAATCGGTGAGAAGCAGAGGGATATCGGCGTCCATCGCCACCCAGTAACCCGTTTCGGGGTAATACCAGGCCGGACGCTGTTGAGATTCTTTCTCCATGAACTTACGAATGCCGTGGAAGTCTTTGTTGCCATACATCGGCGCTTTCGGATCAAGCAAGCCGTAGAACATCACCGTGTGGGGAAGCACACCCACGGACTTGGCAGCAAAGGAGGGCAAGAAATTGTAGTTGCCCCATTTTGTGTTTTGTTGGTTGCTGGAGACATGCACCTTGGTGAAGATCGCTCGATTGTGTTTGCGGGCGATGGCGTCGGCGTGATTCAGCCACTTGATGGTGCTTTCGGGATCCGTGGAAGTGAACTCACTGGTGCCGGCTTCGAGGACGATGAAGCTGGTGTCGACGGCGTCGATGAGTTTCTCGAGCTCGCGCTCGAGGGCCTCATCCGACCCAAATCCGGTGATCGCCTGCCAAAGCGTTAGGAGCTTGTAGCTGTTTTGCTGCTGCAGCGCTACGCCGAGAGAGACGCCGGTATGCACGCCCAGGTCGCGCGCGAGCTGAAACGGAGCTTTGAAATTACTCTGAATCTTTTCAAGCGGAATACGGACAAGACTCACGTCGATGAGGTTCTGACCATTGCGAGCACTCCAGCGCACGATCTCATTGGCAACGTCGGTGCGATCCATGAGGAAGCCGCGGACCCATTCATTAGGGTGAAGCGTGTGGAGGTGGAGCCCGCGATGCTTAAGTGTCGGCTTCCAGTTGAAGGTCTTGCCGCACTGGCGTTTGATGTCGTTGAGGGTCGGAGAGACTTGCCAGCGTGGGTGAGGGAAGAGAAATCCTAATCCCCGAAGACCGCGATAAAACGTCGCAGACTTTTCTTCACTCTCAGCTGTGACCTGCAGGGCCCAGGGTTTTTTCTGGCAATTGAAACGAACCGTGTTGCTCTTTCCTTCGCTCCACACCACGCCCAAGAGATCCGTCGGGAGGTGAGCATCTTTAAGGATGAGCGCCAGGTCACGGCGAACGATCTGTTCATTGACGGCGATCGGACGCAGCTGCGCTGGGGTCGAGGCTTGGACCATCAGTGAAAAAATGAAGGCTAGAATGAACAAGGAACGCGCTCCTGACGGAATTGCATGAAGAGGTCGTAGTACTTGTAAGCTGGCGGATCATTCTCGCCCGGTTTGTGATCGGGACGCAGGCGGAGGCACTGGGTTTTTTCTAGCAGTTCCCACAGCCCAGGATTCTGCTCGAGCTTCGCTTTGAGGGCGCGAGAAATAATGTCGAGATGCAATGCCGAGCCGGCGGCGAAATCTTTGTAGTCAAAAGTCTGCGTGCCGTAAGAGATGTTTTTGAGTTTGAATTTCTTGTAGATGTCCCCGGCGGCCGTGCCGGCAGCCTTGGCTTCGAAGCCGGTCATGGCCATGACTTCGGCGCGTGTGTGGGGCCAGTCTGTGATGGCATGGCGAGGATCATTCGTGAGACTCGGGTCTGGGTATTTCATGGCCTGCCAGAGACCTTCAACGGAGGCGTAGGTAAGGCCATCGAGGATAAAGGGAGTCGCTCCAAAATTGCTGAAAATGCCCAACTCGGTGCGTTTAGAAAGGATCACTTCCCCCGGGAGCGCGTCTTGCGGGAGAATTTCCCAGCTCGAGGCGTCTCCACGAGGGACGGGACGCCACCAATCAGAGGGAAAATTTTGGGCATACGCCGAGAGGCTTAGGGCCATGCAAATAAACCATGTTTTCATCCCGTCACCGTAGCATAACCGTCAGTCATCGTCGAATGGACGAAGAGGATTTAGGCCCCTAAAATGTTCTGATTAAGGATGTTTATGAATCGCCAATGGCTTACCGCTGTCTTCTGTTCTCTTTTAAGTCTCAGTGCCCAGGCCTCTCGGTGCGAGGTCTGGGAAGATGCCCAGCGAATCTCGCACGTGCGCGTCGGCGATGAGAGCGGTTTCACTTACTGTTTCGGCTATCTTCATGGCCGCGATCGGGCCTGGATGATGGATCACTTTCGTCGCACGGCCTTGGGGACGAACGCAGAAGTGCACGGCTTCGCCCATTTGAAAGGCGACATGATGATGCGTCTTTTAGGTCTGCCTGCTTGGGCCGATAAATTGTGGGCGATCATGGCGCCAGCGGAGCGGGAGATGCTGACCTCGTATGCCGCCGGAGTGAATCACGGTTTCCGGGTCGCCAAGCAGCATCCCACCCAAGAGTTTCTCAATGGTCATCCCCTGCCCGAAAAATGGAAGCCGCAGCACTCGTTGATGATTCTCTTGCTCCAGTCCTTCGATCAAACCCGCAAATCCTTTTGGGTCGAGTACGAAGAAGCGCGCGCCGTTGAAAAGTGGAAGGAAAAAACGCCGCAGCTGTTTGATCCCGATGGTGTGCCCTGGGACACCACCGTTCTCAAAGCCGGTGAGTATCCGTTGAGTGAACGGGCGCGCACGACTTCAACCGACGTGAAATCAGTGTCGCCAGTGTGGGCCTCGTTTCCAACGCCCTTCGGCGTTGAGAGTGGGTCGAACAATTGGGTGGTGGCCCCCTCACGCAGCCTCTTGAACAAAGCGATGCTCGCCAATGATCCGCACTTGGATCTGAAGACGCCGATGTTCTGGTATTGGATTCATCTCGAGGGCCCAACCACGGATGTGATCGGCGCTTCGTTGCCGGGTGTGCCCTTGATCGTGAGTGGAACCAATCGTCGTGTGTCGTGGGGACTGACCAATGCGTATGTGAACACGGCCGACGTGGTGGCCTTGGAAAAACAAGACGAGGCCGAACTCGAAAGCTTCCGGCCCCTCGTTTGGGTGAAGTGGGGCTTCTTGAAGTTACCGATCTTCTTCAAGTCGTTCCAGCGCACGGTCGATGGCTATCCGGTGTTACCGCTCGAAACCGATGACAAGCGACCTCTGCTTTTGAAATGGTCAGGTTTCCACCTGCGGGGTGATGACCTCGCCTCACTCCGGCATATGATGGTGGTGAAGAACGCCGACGAGATGGAGCGCGCGCTCTCTCGCGTGGGTGTGCCGTCGTGGAATTTTGTGTTCGCGGATAACGAAGGCAAGATCGGCCATCGTGTCGTGGGGAAGGCCTTCCGTTCGCTCGAGAAACATGCTCACGGAATTTCCACCGGCGCACTCGTTGATGTTCGGCAGCCAAGTTTTTTAACTCCTGAAGAGATGCCCCATGTGTTCCAACCCAAGCGCGGTTGGGTCGCGACGGCCAATAATCGTCACTGGCCCAGTGATTCGGTATTCTACGGTGGGCGGAGTTACTCGGCTGGTTTTCGTGCTTTCCGCATCGAAGAACTCCTCACCTCCCAAAAGCAGGACGTAGAGTCTTTCCGCCGCCTCCAGTGTGACAGCGTGGCGGTGGATGCTCGTTTCCTCTCGCCCTTGATCATCAAGGCGTTGGAGGGGGCGACGCTCACGGAAGCGCAAAAGACGTGGCTCGAAGACCTCGCGCGCTGGAATCAGGTGGCCGATTTAGACTGTAAAGTGTGTCCGATCTATCGTCGCACGCTGGATCTGAGCTATGAGAAGTTGCAGGTGGCCGAGATTGGCTTTTGGCGCCTTGGCGTCGAGAATGATCCTGAATGGGTCAAGGCGACGCGGGAGGCGTTCAATGAAGCCACCCGTGATCTCGCGGGGAAAACGTGGCGCGATGTTCACCTTAATGCGTTCCCGCATCTTTCAGCGCGCACGGATTGGGTCTACTCACCGGAGATTCCTACTCGCGGGGATAAGCACTCAGTCGATCCCGGTACGGTGAAATGGAATCCCGATCGCAAAATTTTTGAGCACACCGCCGGCGCCTCAGAGCGCTTGATCGTGGTCATGGATCAGATGCCGCAAGTTTGGCTTGGGCTGCCGGGACTCAATTCTCGCTATGATCAAAAAGAGGGCCGCAATCCTTGGCAGGACTGGGCGGATTGTAAGCAAGTTCGTGTGGAGTGGCCGGTTTCCTGGGAACAAAAGAAGCTTGAAAAGGTCGAAATAGAGCTCTAGCCACTGGCACGGACCTTGCTCCTTAGAACGGTATAAACCGAAAAATGATCCGGATTTTAGGCCTTTGGCCTTGCCGGATCTGTCTAAGGAGTCGACATGCGTCGTCTAGTTGCTAGTACCTTGGCCCTGGCCCTTTTTGTTCCCACATTAGCAGAAGCTGCTAAAACGAAGCTCGTGAGGGTGAAGATCTCGCCGGAGCTTCAGGGCCAGCTCATGGGGAAACTCGAACTCACGAAGGGGTTTATTCCGAAAACGTTCCACACCATTGACCTCGCCACACTCGTGCCGGGTGAGAACATGATCACGCTCAAGAAAGGCGAAGACGTCAAAGGCGTGAAGACGGATCTGCGTCTGATCTCGAAGGCCAATTTGCGGGATCAAGAATCGGAAGCATTTCGCCTGCGCGGCACGATTAAGCCGGGCGGCGGCTTCAGCGGGCACGAGCTCAACGTCGAGACGGAAAAATTCGACGCCAGGATTGATTGCTCGAACGTGTTTCGCTCATCGCGGCAGGGTGATCTTCTTGAGATCGATATCACGAATCTAAGAAACCTCGCCGATTGCGGTGGCAAAGACAGTGCCGTGTATTCACCGTTTGGTGTCGGTCAGCGCAGCATCGATGATGGGAGTAACTGGTTTAGCATGGCAGACGATGAGCGCATGGGCCGTGAATACGCCGTGCAGTTCATCAAAGACAACGGCGATAAGATTCTCCCGATCGATCATCCCACGACGATCTACATGCAAGAGAAGATGGATCTGGTCGCACGCAACTCCGACATGCCGAACCTGCGCCCGAAAGTTCGCGTGATCAATGCCGATGTGTTGAACGCGTTTGCGCTGCCCGGTGGTTACGTGTTCGTGTTCCGCGGTTTGATGGAGAAGTCACCGTCGGAATCCGCACTCATGGGCGTGCTAGGCCATGAGTGGGCCCACGTGACAGCTCGTCACGGTACGCGCGGCATGACTCGGACTTTGAAGACGCTCACGGCCGCCGTTACGGTTATGCTCATCACGCAAGTGTGGGCCGAGACGACGGATGATAAAGTGGAGCAGATCATTCTTCCGATGATCGGCGTCGGGACGTTGATTGGAGCCCAGCTACGGTTGCTCAGCAAAGGCCGCGAGCAAGAAATGGAAGCCGATCGCATCGGTTCACAGTATGCGTTGCTAGCGGGCTACCATCCCCGCGGGATTGGTGACATGTTTGAAGTGTTTCACAGAGAGGCGGGCGGCGGTAGTTCGACCTCCCTTGAGAAGATTCTCTCGAGTCACCCGGATCACCTCACGCGCGTTGAGCGCAACCACGTCCTCAGCGCACTCTTCTATCCCGTGCGTCCTGACTACGTGCAAACCTCGGTGGGCTACGAAGACGCGTTGGCGGCTTTGACCGGCGAACGCATGCCGAGCCAGACTGAGACGGTGGCCCTCGCGACGGCGTTCATTAACGGATTGCAGAAGCAGCAGGAAGACGCTGTCACTAATTACATGCAGGGGTTCATCGGGAAGATGATGGAAGGCCGCAAGCCACGTGAATAATTTGAAAAAATCTTACAGGCGTTTCCACCAGTGGAAACGCCTGCACTTTTCTTTAATTCAAGATTGTTAGCGAATCGGTTCTTGCGGAGCTTGCAGAACAGCAGCAGGTGCTGGAATGGGTTTTTTCTTCCAGAGAATCATCAGGATCATTCCAATCATAATGAGAATATTTCCCCACAGGCCGAAGCCGCTGTCGAGGCGGCCAGTCCAAGCGAGATCGTAGCCGATCAAGAGTAAGCTCTGCAGGAGAGTCAGGGCCGAGGCGACGGTGTTTTTCAGGTTCATGTAGGAGTAGGTCAGGAAGATTTGGCCACCAAGACCGGTCGCGCCTACCAGTATCAGCCAAACCCACTCCATGCCGTGAGGCATCGCCCAGTTCCCGGGCGTGAGGGCCGAGACGATCGCGACCGCCACACCGAAGCTGAAGACAATGACGTTGGTTGGGAACTTGCCCGAGGCCCGCTTAAGCGAGAGAAAGGCAATGGCGGTGAAGAGCGAGCCGATGGTACCGACGATCCATTGGAGGCCGCTGTCGTCTTGGTTCATGTTCAGGGCGAGCATCCAGGCGCCTGAGAGGAGGATGACGAGGCCTGCGAACTCGAGCTTGGTGAGGCGCTCGCGGTAAACAACGGCGGCAAAGATGGCGACGTAGAACGGATTTGTGTTGGCCATGGCCTTGGCATCGGCGGCGCTTGAGAATTCTAGATTGAAGAAGTAGCAGATGACGGCGATTCCGCCTGATATCGATCGAATCCAGACGGAGCGGGCAAGTTTGAAGTCGAGCAGCTTCTTAAGATGGGGAAGTGCATAGGGAAACAGAGCGATGACCGTAAAGATTCCGCGAAACGTTGAAATCTGAGAAGACGAGATTGTCGAGGGAAGCTGTTGAGCTGCAATGGCCATGATTGAAAAGAGAATGGCGGAGGCAACACCGTAGAGAAGGCCAGTGGCTTCGTTCTCAGGCTGCACTTAGAGTCCTTTTTGGGGGCTTTGGAGTATGGCACTCGGAACACTAATGGGTTTGTTTTTTAGAAATGTCATAGCACCCATACCAATAAGGATTAAGATATTTCCCCAAAGGTCATATCCGCTACTTAAGTTTTGAGTCAAAATAGTATCGTAAAAAATTAAAAGGATACTAGTTAGTAGTGTGAGTGAGGATGCAATTGCATTCTTCAGATAGAGGTGTGACTGGGTTAGAAATATCTGACCGCTCAGACCTGTTATACCGACAAGGCACAGCCAAAGCCAGTCTTGCCCTTGTGGAATACTCCATAATCCTGGCCCTAGGGCTGAGACGATCATCACGCAGAGACCGAAGCAGAACACAATAGCGTGAGCAGGAAATTTTCCAGAGGCTCTCTTTAGTGATAGATAAGCAATCCCTGTAAAGATAGCACCTAAATTACCAACGATCCATATCATCTCTGATTTTGTACGACTGATATCCCATACAAGAAGTAGTGCGCCAATGATCAGTGTTGCTAAGCCAACAAATTCGCGCAAGTTCAACTTCTCTTTAAAAATAAGCCAAGAAAAGATAGCAACATAAAGCGGATTTATGTTTGCGAGGGCTTTTGCCTCAGCAGCAGAGCCTTGGGTTGTATTCCAGAAATAGCAAAGTACTGCGACTGCACCTGCAATAGATCTAAACCAAACGGCACGACTTTCTTTGAATTTTAGTAGGGACATGATGTGTGGTCGAGCAAAATAGAACAGACCCGCAACTGTAAACATGCCGCGAAAACATGAGATTTGAGATGCGGGGATTGAAGGCGAGATTTGCTGAACGAAAATTGCCATGAAAGCGAAGCATATGGCGGATAGAATCGCGGCGAGGTAGCCGTACGATTCTCTAGGCTGCGCGTTTGATGCCGACACGTGCCGCCTCGATTTGATTTTTTTTCACGATGATAGATTTTTTGGTGATTGAGAAAATTTGACCTTCACTATTTTCCACTAAGGCGATGTCAGCGAGTATTTCCCCTTTGCTAGCGGAGTCCTGCATGCGCTTAGCTCTGTTGATATGCTCACCAGAGGTTCTAACCTGAACGTCATCAATGACAAGATTTCCTTCGCCCATTGTTACACCTAAGCGATATTCGACAGCATCAAATCCATTGTCGTGTGCAAGTCGAAGGCCTTCTTCATTCAAGAAACTATATAGCTTTACTAGCGCTTTTGATGTTAGCGCACCTATGCTAAGTTCAGTTGTGGATAGCTCCCTGGCAATGACGAAATAAACTTCATCACCACGCACTGATTCAGGCGTTGCAAGTCCATCTAAATACTTAATCATCGCTGGAAAAAAGGATGAAGAGATAAATTCGGCATAGGCGGTACCGTATGATTCGCAATGTTTTGAGTAATCTGCAATATCAATGAAGATCGCTCCAGAAACTAGTTCATAGCTGCCATTATCAATTCTTCCACGCAAACGGGCAAGAGAACTATTTAAACCGCGTGAAAGCTCTCTAAGCTTCGAGTCAGCAGCATTCAGTGCCGGAGCCGAGAGATCTAGAATAGAATCGAAAAAAACAAGATCTGGAGTGGCATCTTTGTTACTCGTTGCTAGGCAAATGGCACCTCTGTTTCCAATAGGCACAACTGAGAACCATCCATCTTTGCTCTCACCTTTCATTGTTAAGACAGTCGAGCTAGATATTGCTTTTGCAATAAATTTTCCATCTCCGTCATTGATGACAAGACTAGACGGAGCGAGAGAATTAATCTTGCCGCCGGCTGCGACGCGTTCATAGCGTTGACTGCTGCGATCGGAGGTTCCAATCAACGTGCCATCGAGATAGATGCTATAGGATGTAAACCCCGTTTTAATCATAAGCGCATTTGCGAATGTGTTGATTGAGTCGATAGGGGCTTGGTCAGATTTGGTGGCAATAGCGATGAGCTCTTTTGAACATTCAAACTGCTCTGATCTCTTTCGTGAGATGGTCCCTGCTTGAAAAGCAAGACCACAAACAAGAACTCCGAAAAAGACGGGAGAGAAAAACTGTCCAAAAGCACTAAATACGCTCGAACTATCAACCAGCAGCGCGATAGCCCATACGAGTGTTAGAGATTTTGAAAGAGCTGAGCCACGAGATTTAAAAAGATTCAGGTAAACAAATATAAACAGAGCAAACCAAGCCATGTGTGCAAACTTATAAACGTGCTTTATACTTTCTTGGGAATTGTAGAAATATGTAAATAGCGTGATTGGTAGTATTAAAAAGACCGCATCGAGAGAGTCATATCTTTTCTTCTCCGACATGACTCGATAGAGCATCCATGTGAACAGACTTTTCGAAGTAGGGTGAAGCCAAGTATTAAATTCGCCTGAGAACAACGTTCTCAAAAGATACGATTGATTGAGGGAGTAAAATCCAGCAGTAAAAGCAAGGAGCAGCAGTGGTGCGATCCAGTGACCAGAACTTACAGACAAGTACGCTACCATCAACAGTAAGAAGCCTGCTGCAAAAGAGCCAAGTAAAACATCAACACCATACCGAGCTAGCGACAGAAACTTTCCTGCTTGGTAAGAGACAAGTACCGGAGAGTGCATCAAGCGAGTTGGGAAACCTTTAAGCTCTTTAGTGCAATCGATGTCAAGCTTTGAGTTTCCGTTCTCAATTCGGACCGGGTGATCAATAGATATTTCCGGCATAACACCGTCTGGTGCGTGAGATGTTTTTAAAACTTTTCCGTCTAACGAGATAGAGCAGATAGCTCGCGCCTTGCCAACAGTTAGGATGTAATCGCCTTCAGGAAGGCCCGTAAGATTGAATTCGAAGAGATTCACTTTTGTCTCGGTTGGATAAGTCTTACTTAAAGATAACGACTCTACTAACCCAGGAAGATGCATAATAACAAAGCCAACCACCAGCATGGTGAGCACAAGATGTGCGTGATTCTTGTTTTCGGCTGAAAGCTTAAGCAATCTTTTTCTTTCGCTTGGTCACTTCTATCGAGTGATCTAAGCTTGCAATAAAATCAATCAAATCCTCTTTACGCAAAACACCCATTCGGTCTGTGTGGGGATCTAAGGGGATATCAGTTTGCCAAGAATGATCGTATGGGACGGATAGACGAAATGAGATTTCTTGTTTGGCTGAAAATGCAAGTTGCTCACCATAAGTGAGGGCTTTCACGACGTCTGCATCAGAACTCAACACATCAATGCAATTCAATCTCTTTCGAATGTGTAGCAGGTCTGGCATTGCCGCAGCAATAATGTTTTCATCAGAGCACATTAGTCGCTCAGTCGTTTCAGTGAACTTATTAGATGTGACACTTAGCCCATGATCAATAGGTTTCAATTTTATAGTATAAAGACGAACAGGACTAACGTTGGATTGGGACTTTCGTTGTAGGAAGTTTACATAGATTCGCTCAATCCACCGGCTTGAGCTAGCAAAGAACAGCAAGGTGTCCATGTTTTCAATCCGACTAAAGTTATACACTGCACGCCATGCATAGAGATTTCGCGATAGATCTAAATCACTTTCATTTTTCAGCGTGCACAGACTGTGAAATGTCCAAAAGTCCTTACCTTTGTGTGTGTATGTATAAGATGAGCTGCCCATCCCTGAAAGTTTGTCATCTTTGCAAACGACATAGTCAGCCGTAGCAATATGGTCTAGGCACTCAAGGTCCCGCCACGAGTTTTCGATTTCACTTAGGATTAGTTCGAGTTCTGCTGGTTTGTATTTACTGAAGTAGCCACTCTCGTGATATAGTTCAATACACAAGTTTGAGTTACATTCAGATCTTTTCTTAAGACCTTGAAATGCATGCAGTCGATAGTAGTCAAACCAAGCACCGATTAGCATGTTGTTTGGCATTTGCATTTTTAAGGATGTCTTGCCGTCAAAGTTTCGTGTCGTTACTGCTGGATATGAAATCCCTTTTGCTACGACAATACCTGATTGGTTGATTGGAAGATGTGCTTCAATAACTAGTGAGCCTAAGGAGAGATGTTCAACTCGGTATTCGTTTGTACCGTTATTGTCTCGCCATTCTATCTTTGAGTCGGGTAAGGCAGTGACTCGTGGATATCTTCTGTTTTTTATAATAGAAACTTTTTCGGGTGGTAATATGATATATATGTCGTTACCGTTTTCTTCAAATTGATCAAGCAGTTTCGCTTCAAACTCAAAACAATTCTCAAAAATTTCCAATCTCAAGAAGACCCATTCGGCACCAGGTGAAAGCGCACTTTTGTCTACTTCTACAAAAAGTTGAGTCGCCACGCGCTCTTCTTCGTCGTAGCTTAGCAGCGCCTGCGAACGAGCGCTTTTGTCTTTAGTCGTATACGCCCAGCAAAGGGCAGACTCTTTCCATTGAAAATATAGGGATAGGATTTGAGAAATTTTTTCAGCGTCTTCAACACTTTCTCCGCTTGCGAGAGCAAGGGCCTCACCGAGCTTATAGTCGTTGGGGTCATACTGAACAATACGCAATCCCATCTAAACCACCTTCAACAAGCGCGGCGCCTGTTGCTTGGTCGATGTCTGGGAAAACTCCACGATGCGATCCTGATGTCTCTTCATCGTCCGAAGCAAAGCCTTCGAGCGTGGTGACACATTCGCCAGCGTCTCTTGCAAGAACGTCTCAAGGCCCTGGGCCTGAGCGACATCACCGAGAATGCTCGTCGCCGTTGCAACTTTCTGAGCCACACCCATCTCACCGTTGGCCACGGCCGTGATATCTTTCATGCCCGCGGTCGGTTTGATGGCGGCATAGTAGTCCGTGAGTGTTTTGTTCGCATGGAGGACGTTGCCTTCGTCTTTCTGAAGTACCTCCAGCACCGGATGCCACTTCAGCAAGAAGCCCTCTTTCCAGCTGACGTTCATTTCGCCTGTGAGAAGGGTGCAGAGGCGCTGACGGAAACTGAGTTCTTCTTCGTTCACGTGCAACAGCGCCATCGAACGGTATGTCTGCGCAAGGGCGCTTGGGATGACTTGTTTCTCAAACGCTTCTTGATACTTCTCCCAGATTTCTTTCAAGAGAAACGGAGCCTTGTCCGCATCAAGTAGATCATTCACGTCGTAGTAGGCGATGAGATGATCGTTGTCTTTCATGGCACGCAGGCCTTTGAAACTTTCCTGACCATCGTGGATCAGCACACCAAAGCACGTGTCTTGCTGCTCACCGAGTTTGCTAAATTGTTTATAAACAGAATTTAGATCCATCTCGCCGCAATTTTCTAAAAGAAAAACGAGGCCCACGCTTTTGTTTTCTTTGGCGAAATCATAGGCCTGATCATAATCTTCAAACGAGTCGAAGCGGATTTCATCGGCCGGTCGTGCTTGCGCGAAAGTTTGCTCGAGTTTCATGGGAACAAGTGGATCTTGCCCATAGATAAGTATGTGCATCTCGCCAAAGGCGCGTGTGTGCATCGACATGAATCCTCCCAGATTCTATTTATTTCTTAGCCTTACAATTATCGGATTGAAGAATTAAGGACTTGAGACGATTGGCCTTGCGGGTGACAATGGAACAAAGGGGAAGACGATGCTGCTTAAGAAGGGCGATATCCTGATCAAAGAAGGCGACAAATCAAACGAGATCTACTGGCTGCTCCAAGGAGAGCTCGAGGTCGTGCGCTCTGTGCAAAGCCGCGAAGTTGTTCTCAACAAGATCAAAGAGGGAGGCCTCGTCGGCGAACTTTCTTTCCTTGACCAAAAACCTCGCTCGGCTACCGTGCGCGCGTCGACCGATTGTCAGCTCCACGTTCTCGAATACAAAGACTATCAAAAAATGTTGGCGGAGCAGCCGAAGTGGATGAAAAAGATCCTGATCACTTTGGTCAATCGCGTGAGGACCCTGAGTGAGCTTTAGGTAAGCTGATCTCGAAGCGTGTGGGATGACCACCGAGATACTTCAGGTCACCGTGATTGCCCTGCAAAAGTCCGAGTGCAATCGAAAGCCCCAGGCCCGTGCCTTGCCCCACTTCTTTCGTCGTAAAGAACGGTTCAAACATCTTGTCCCGGTTCGCTAGCGAAATCTCCTCACCCGAATCACTGATGATGACTTGGACCTTGTCTCCTGCGTCTCGGACCTCAAGGCGAATCCACGGATCAGGAAGACCCACGACTGCGTCGAAAGAGTTATTGAGAAGATTCACAAGCGCTTGCATGATCTGCACTTCACGACAATTCACGAGGAGGGCCTCATCGTACGGAAGAATCTCCAGCCTAATCCCGTTGCTCTTGCATTTTTCCATCCGGAAATCGATGGTCTGCTCTAAGATGACCGACACCGGCACCACTCGGAACGGGTCTTGTTCTGCGTCTCGCGAGAAGTAGCGCAGGCCCTTGACGATTTTTGCGATCCTCTTCGACATCGCAAGAATTTTACCCGAGAAATTTTCAATGAAGTCGCGTTCCAGCTCGTTCCGTTTGGAGCGCTGAAGAATTTCGTCGGCGGAGAACATGATGACCGCGAGAGGATTATTAATCTCGTGAGCAATCCCTTGGGCCATCTCACCCAGGCTCGCCATCCGAGAGGTATGGCCCGCTTTCGTTTTTTGCTCTTCGGCGATGTTGCGTGCATCCACCAACTCATCGATCAGCACGGACACGACCACCACCCAACCGGAGGGATGGTGGAGGCGGTTCATGGAAACTAAAAACCAATGCACACCGTTCCCCGTGTTGACCCGCATCTCTTGGGTGAGGCGCGGGAGTTCGCGGCGAGTGATAAAATCTCGCACGACACGCACGAACTCATCTTCCGGAGTGATGAAACCTAATGGTTGCCCAACGACGTCCGTTCGCCCGAGCATGTCGTGACCAAAACGATTCATCATTTGGTAGTGATGATTCTCGTCTAGCACAGAGACGATTCCCGGAAAGGCGTCCATCAACGCCTCGATCTTGTCTTTCTCTTGCGCCAGCTTGAGTTCATTCAAGATAGAACTTTGGAAGCGCTGACGAATCGGGGGCGCCGAGAACATGAGAAAAAGATTGTAGATCGCCATCAACACCAGCAGCGCGAAGTCTTCGAGGTTGTGGATGACCCACAGGGCGCTGATGCTCGGAATAAAGGTCATCGGGAGGAAGTATGTGTAGAATAATGTCTTGTGGGGCGTCAGTAGAATGAAAGCTCCCGCATTGACTCCGCAAACAACCACCACCGTCAGCAACGACACCGGGGCCATCATGCCATGCTGATGAAAAAATGCCGCAAGTACGATGGACCATCCTAAACTGACAAAAGCAGTCCCCACGAGATAGAAGTTCTCCGGGTCTCGCTTGCTTGAAGCCATCTTAAGATACGGAATGCTGAACACAATAGACCCAAGTGCGACAGAGATCGTACCCAAGAGGAAAGCCAGATTTTCTTGATACATCCCAGGAATAAACAGAACAAAGATCAGCGCACAGGGAATCTGCGGTACAGTGAATGACCAGCCTCGTCCCTGAATTTCATGGAGGATGCGTTGTCGAAGGATGTGGGCTAGCTCTTGCACAAGGAATAGATTAAAGAACAGTTTATGGAATCAAAAGTTTTTCTTTTTCCCCTTAAGACATCGTTGACCTTACGGAAGGTTGCTCTGCCATTCCATATTTTTGAGCCGCGTTATCGGCAGATGGTGAACGACGCCTTGGAGCAGCAGATACCTATCGCAGTCCTTCCCGTCTTTGACGGTCG
Source organism: Pseudomonadota bacterium (assembly GCA_027486525.1). Classification (GTDB taxonomy): domain Bacteria; phylum Bdellovibrionota; class Bacteriovoracia; order Bacteriovoracales; family Bacteriovoracaceae; genus UBA6144. The sequence goes on along the minus strand of JAIXOY010000119.1, from coordinate 7,523 downwards.
CTACCAGGGGAGGGCCTGTTACGGTGGGATTCCTCAGTTGCTCCATCGCTACGATGACGGCCGGATGGAAATCGCCATCTCGGGTGATGTCCGTTGCCGCTTGGGAGAGCTGGTCCAAGATCAACCTTACCTCGTGTGTGAGTTCGAGGAGGAGTCGGAAGACCACAAGCTGAGTGAGCGAAGTCGCTTTGCTCGTGAGTGTATTCACGAAGGTCTATTGAGTTGGGGCGAACAGAAGATCCCTGGCGAAGGCCAGCTCGAGACGTTCAAAGGAATGATCGCAGACCCCGAGAGCCTCTTGAGCTATGGAAATCTGTTTCTCGTGGATGACATCGATCAGAAGATGAGGGTGGTGGAGGCGAGATCTTGGGACACAAAAGCTTCCATGATTTTTAAAACGCTAGGCCCAAAAGAAGTGTCCCTTGGGCCTTTCCTGCCACCGATGAAGTGGAAGTAGTGGCGAATTAAGCTTTTTTCTTAGCTGCTTTGCCCGCAGCAATTTTCTTCTGAATCTTGCTTTTTTTCTTAGCTTGAGCTTTGCGCTGGTTCATTTTCTTCGTGCTTTGCTTGCGACCCTGACCCATGTGTCCTCCCGGATGAGATAAGTATAGAAAATTTGTAAACTAAAAGCCTGTAAAGAGCAAGTTTCATTCATTGCTTCCGGGCAACTTTGGCATCACAATGATGCCATCGACACTTTAAGGGGGGTCTAAATGAAGATGATACTGATGAGTTTGATGTTGGTGGCCTCAGCAGGTGTTTTCGCCCAGGCCAAGCGTTCCATCACTTTGGTGAACTACGAGACTGACGGCGTGAAACAATGGCTGCCGGGCACGATCATCGCGAAGAAAGGTGAAACGGTTGAGATTACCTTGATTAACAACGTACCGTCTGGCGACCACGGCTTCATGATCCCAAACTTCAAAGTCATGGAAGTCGTGAAGAAGGGCGTTAAGAAAGTTGTGACTTTCAAGGCCGAGAAAGAGGGCCTGTATGAGATGAAGTGCCACATGCACCCAGCTCACGTCGGGGGCCAGCTTTTGATCGTCCCTTAGGAGATCAGCGTTCCCTTCTGATTGAGGTACTGTTGAAACAGGATTCCCATGCTCAGCACCCCTACGAACAAGTGGGGGGGCTGCAGGATGGTAGGAAAGCCGAAGTAGTTCAGACCAATTCCCGTCCCAACGTTCACGAGCAACAACACCAAAAGCATTGTGCCCCGTTTGAAGCCAGATCCCGTCACATCATGACGGTAGAGGCGAACCAGCGCCCAGATCATGACTGCGACAAAGACGAGGGAGAAAGAACGGTGAACATAGAAAATCCAGCCGAGCTGATCGACCACCGTGTCGGCCGTGGCCGCTCCGGTGTCTCGCATCAGGTGATCGACGGTCTCGCGCACTTGTGTCCCGAGAATAATTTGTATGGCCCCGAGGCCGATGAGTAATTTCGTCAGTGGAAGGTTGCGGGTATCGGCGTGAAAGTTAATGCCGAAGTTTTCTAGATCGGCACAGTACTTGCGCAAGGCCTGCAAACAGAAGAGCAGCAGGAGTGCGAGGACCATGTGCAGAGTGATGATGAAGGGCTTGAGATGCGAGAAGACCACGAGGGCGCCGATGCCCCCCTGAATGGCCACCAGCAACACCAGGCCCGCGCAGTACCAGGGAAGATCCGGCTCTCTGTCACGATGCTTGAACGACTTGAAGAACATCCACAGAATCATGACGCCTAGGAATGCGCCCAGAAGACGGTTTAAGTATTCGGTCCATGTTTTAAACGCGTCGAAGTCAGCTATCACTTTGCCGTTAATTTTGTAGATGTCTTTGTAGTCGGCCGGCAGTTCAGTAATGTCGACGGGTGGAATCCACTGCCCAAAACATTGGGGCCAGTCAGGGCAGCCGAGTCCCGAACCCGTTCCGCGCACGACAGAGCCGGCGAAGATCACGACGTAGGTCATCAAAATAGTTAAAACAACAAAGTGGCGAAAGGGTGCCATGGCAAATTCCGTGGATTAAAAAAATTCTTCAGGCAGAATAGCTAAACGATTTCAAAAGGTCAGCATGCTTTCGCTAGACGCATTTTTGTTGAGCTTCGCTTTGGGTGTGGACGCTGCTGCGGTGGCCTTCGCTATCGGGCTTGCACACCCAGACAAGTCGCATCGTCCAGGTCTTCGTTTGGCCTTTTGGTTCGGTGGCTTTCAGTCCCTCATGGCGATCGGTGGTTGGCTGCTCGCCTCGAGGATAGAAGTCTTGCGTCATTGGGCCCAGCAAGGCGCGGGAGTGGTGTTCATCGCCCTGGGAGCGAAGCTCATGTGGGATGCCTGGCATGAAACCGATGTTCCCCGTGTTCCAGAAACTCATCATGCTCACTTGCTGCTGGCCCTCGCCACCAGCCTCGATGCACTGGCCGCTGGAGTAGGCCTGGTGCGTCTCGAACACCCAGAGTTCACGATCGCATTGATCGGTCTTGTGGCGTTCATTATGACATGGGGCGGAGCCATGGCTTCAAGATACATGACTCATTTTCCTGAGAAGTACTTAGAACTGAGCGGCGGAGCGATCTTATTTTTCCTCGGCGTGAAAACCTTCGTTTGATACCATCAATGGATATGAAACCAACTCTGAAAGATTGTCGTGCGGCCTACAGTGTTCTCCAGAAAGTCATCGATCCCACTCCGCTGATCAAAAACGAATGGCTCTCGGCGCAGTATGGCTGTGAAGTGTGGCTCAAACTGGAGAACATGCTTCCCATCGGTTCCTTCAAGATGCGGGGAGCGACCTATAAAATCTCTAAGCTGACGGCGGCGGAAAAAAAACGTGGCGTGCTCGCGGTGAGCGCAGGCAACCACGCTCAAGGTGTCGCCTGGGCGGCCCGCAAGTTCGGTGTGGAAGCCACCATCATCATGCCGGAAGGTTCTCCCCTGACAAAAATTAAAAACACTGAATCCCTGGGCGCGAAAGTGATTCTGCACGGGGCGAGCATCGAAGAGTGTTTTGCCTACGCGGAAACGCTGATGAAGAAGAAGCCCATGGTGTTCGTGCATCCCTTTAAAGACATCGACGTCATCGCCGGACAAAGTACGGTGGCCTTCGAGATCCTCGAGCAAATGCCCAAGATGGATTTTGTGTTTAGCTCTATTGGTGGTGGCGGCCTTGTGTCAGGCCTCGGAACAGTCCTCAAGGCCCTGCACCCCAAAGTGAAGCTCATCGCGGGGCAAGCCGCCGGTTGCAGTGCCATGGTGGATTCCTTGAACAAGGGCAAGATCGTCGCCAATGATAAGGCCGAAACTTTTGCCGATGGGATCCGGGTAAAAGTCGCCAACCCGGACATGTTTGAAATTCTCCAAGACGTGGTCGACGAATCACTCACGGTGGACGATCACAAAATTGCCTTGGCGGTTCTGCAGTTGATGGAGAAAACACGTGTGATCGCTGAGGGGGCGGGGGCGCTGCCGCTCGCCGCCTTAAACGAACTCCATCGCCAGGATCCGAAACGCTTCAAGGGTAAAAAAGTGGTGCTGGTGATCTGCGGCGGGAACATCGACGTGAATCTCCTCGAACGCATCATCGATCGCGGTCTCCTGGAGAGTCACCGGAAGGTGCGGATCTCCGTGCCGATTGCCGATCGTCCGGGAACACTCCATCTGTTGACGGGCATCATCAAAGAAAACGGCGCGAATATTTTGCAGGTCATCCACGATCGTGATTCCGTGGGAACGGGCATCACCGGCGCCAACGTGTTGTTTACCCTGGAGACGAAAGGACCAGTAGAGCTAAAGAAACTGCTCGCCCGCTTGAAGGTCGATTTTCCTCAGTGCCACATCATCGACTAAAAAAAAGGGCCCCGTCGGGCCCTTTTTTTATTTGGGAAGTAGGAGCGAGCAGGACATGTTCAGCTTCTCTTTGTGCTGCTTGAGGCAGTCAATGATCTTGCCGTTGAACTTCTTGCAGAACTTTTCTCTATCCGCATCGCAGGCTTCTTTGAGTTCATCGAATTTGGCTTTCTTAGATAAGAAAGACTGCTTGCACGCGGACGACAACTTGTCCTTGTTCGCATCAAGGCACTTCGCGATGCCCTGGGGCTTAAGCCCTGACTGGCACAAAAGCTTGATGTCGTTGTGGCAGGGATTTTTCTGTGCATACGCGGCGTCTTTCTTCATGAAGTCTTGGCACGCTTTTGAGAGCTGAGCTTGCTTCGGTGCAAGGCACTTGTCGATCTCGCCATGGTTCACGATGTTCGGGCAGAGCTTCTCGGTATCATCAAAGCATGGATTCTTCTGGCGCATGCGATTCATCTTCGCTGCGATGGTTTTTTCACACTGCGGCTGGAGCTTGCCCTTGTTCTTAAACAGACAGCGTACGGACAGACCAGCTTGTTGCGTGTGTTCGTCGTAGCACTTCGTCAAAAGATCTTGTGCGCAGGGCTCATCCTTCATGAAGCGAATTTTTTTCTTCGCCACGTCCTGTGCGCACTTGTCAGTGAGGCGCGACTCATTTTTAAGCAAGCATAGAGTGAGGCGATCTTTGTCTAAGGGAACATTTCCGCAGTAGGCCGAGAGGTCCTTGCTGCACGCCGCCTGCGGCATTTGGGGCTTCAGCGCGTAAGCGTTAACTGTGACGAGAAGACCGAGTAGAAAATGTTTCATTATGACTTCTTCTTTGCACAGGATTCAGTGCACCCTTCGTTGCCACAGCTGTGCGCAGATTTTTGATCTTTCGCGCAGCTTTCTCCACAACCACATTTGCTGGCCGTCTTCGAGGCACAGCCGACGGAGAAAAAAGCGACCATCACTAATAGCGTAAGAATTTTCATGCGAGCTCCTTAAAAGGTTTATGGTATTTTATGTCTCATCGGCAGTTGGCTCAAGGTGGTCAAAAAAAGTATGTCCTCAAATCCGACTAATCCTCTCACGCCCTATCAACTCGTCGGCGAAGCCGCTGGCATCGCACGTCTGGTCGAGCGCTTTTATTTGATCATGGAGACCGATCCCCAGGCCCAAGCGGTGCGGGCCGTCCATGGGCCATCATTGAAAGAAGCCTCAGAAAAATTGCAAGATTTTCTGAGCGGTTGGCTCGGTGGGCCACCCTTGTTCATGCTGAAGCATGGCCATCCACGCATGCGCATGCGGCACATGAATTTTGCGATCGGTGAAGTCGAGCGAAATCAGTGGCTGTATTGCATGCGCAAGGCCATGGCAGATTGTTCGCTTGCGCCGGAGCTCGTCCAGGGCCTCGAGAAGGGATTCGTCGAGTTGGCGCTAAAAATTCAAAATCGTGACTAGGCAACTTTCTTGAAGTGGAGCCGCTGGGTCAGGTCACTGAGGCGAGAGCTTCGGGCCCAGTCGAGAAGGGCCTCCGGCGGATGAGGGAGGTGAATCTTTTCTTTCAAATGTGTGCTGCGAAGAATTTCCCACTCGAGGAAATCCATTTTTCCGGCCAACGCTAATCGCATGTCAGCGGCGTTGACGTGCGGCCGCCGAACCAGCCACTGATGCAGTCCGAGCACATACTGAAACTCTTTTCCAAAGGCCATGCCACCAGCGAGATCACAGCCGCGGAACACGCGCAGGGTCATCTCAAGCGCGGCCACATCGTTGAGCGAATGATCGCGCAAGAAGCTCCACACCTGCCGTGCGTTCTCACCTTTGAGTGCGAGTAAGGCGGCCTGATGTCGCAGCAGCACCTGTGCTTCTCGATGACCATGCCAGTGACCGGTGACTATTTCTGCGATGAGTGCAAGGCCTTCTTGAAAACCCGTCACACCCGGATGCCATGAAGCGAGCCAGGGCAATTCTGTCTGGACGGCTCCAGCGAGATTTGAGCCAAGGTGCACCCACGCTTCGTGAACGGTGAGCGTTTCTAATTCTTCACGTGTGAACGTGGCGTCTTCACGCAGGCGAATGCCGGTCTTCGTCGTCGACGCACGCGCCAGCGTCCCGTGAGAGAGCAGGGTTTGCGTTGGCTGAGAAGGAAACAGCTTTTTTAGTTCTTGATCCAAGATCACTGCGGCTTCGCTCGAGCTTAAGCGTGGGGCAGCGACTTCGACGAGAAGGTTTGCTCCTTGGGCTGCGGCTTCAAGCAAGGGGAGGTCTTGTAAAAAAAATTGTAGCGACTGCTCATCGCAGAAAGTTTTCTCGACCTCTTGGAAGTAGCCGTCGATCTTGGCGAGTCGACGCTTCAGCAAGCTCGCCTCCACGGGGTCATCCCAGCTGAAAAGCATAGTCTCGAGCTGCGCCAGCGCGCGGTATTTCTCAGCGCTAATAGAAAGGGGAGAGTGGCGAGCAGCGAGCAAGGGTTCCCAGTGCTCACGGAGATCAGGAAAATATTTTTCTAACTCGATTCTTTGCCAGGTTTTTTGCTGAACGAGATTAAGACCTGAAAGAAGGCCTTGGTAGAGAGCGAGAAATTCTTGTCTCTTGTTCACAAGAGCGTATCGGTTAAAATGGGCTCAATCTTGAGCTAAACGCTCGGAGTAGTGAGGACACTTTTTTGCTCCTCGGTTTGTGGCCATGAATGAGGGCCTTTTTGCACCTATTACTTAGCGATATCATAGGTTTATGAATTTGTACTTCAGACATTTTCTCACAGCGTTAGTAATAGTGCTGGTGGAAAGTTCGGAGCGGTTTATGATTTTAGTATGAACTCCAGGAAGGAGAATTTACGAATGAAAACCTATGGATGGGTTTTAGCCTGTTTGTTGTCAGTACCGATGTCGGCGCTTGCCACCGCAAGCTGTCGCCCGAAAGATGATCGCACACTGATCATCGGTCACACTTATAAGCTCGATGGGTTTACGACCTTTCGAATGAAAAACTCGGCACGCTTGCTGGGTTACAAAATTAAATTCCAAGACATGCGTGATGCTTCCAGCAGCGAAGAAGCTCTTCAACAAGTCGATGGCTTCATCGTGCCAGGTGGTGCGGACATTAACCCGAGCTACTATGCCAAGGACAGTTTGCCGGCCGAAGTGCTGGCCACCGTCGAGCAGTTCCGCAGCTATTTCAAACCTTCTTCCGAAGGTGAGAGCCGCGATCCGTACGAGTACGGAGTTTACCAAAGTTATTTCTCGTCACCGCAATTTGCCACTCTACCTGCTCTTTCTATCTGTCGTGGCATGCAGATGATGGCCGTCGCCAAAGGGATTCCTCTCTTGCAAGACGTGAAAGCGGAGCTAGGAATTAGAAACCGCTACAATCGCTTCGATCGTTTCCGCGTCACCGACGCAAGCGGCATCATGGGGGCGATTTTCCCGTCTGGCACGGGCCTTGGTTTTAAGTTCCATCACCAGAATCCTCGCCTCGAATATCTCGCCTCCTATCCCGAGCGCCATCCGGATGTGAAAGTCACCGCGACGTCGTGGAGTGGGCGCATCATCGAAGCGATGGAACTCACAGATCGGCCCCTTCTCGGTTTGCAATTTCACCCAGAAAAATCTTTTCCTTCGGTTAAGCACCGTGTGTACAAATGGCTTCTCACCGAAGCTTGTGACCGCACACATCATGGCGACTCGAAATGAAATCCATC
>JAIXOY010000132.1 GCA_027486525.1 Pseudomonadota bacterium | reverse complement strand
CGCATATGTGTTTGGCGAAGAGCTTCGAGGTGAGTGATCGCAAGCGCCGCTTGGGTTTTGCTATTACTTACTGGCAGGATGGTTTTTTCGAGAGATTCCCAGCGCTTAATTTTGACGTACTCTTTCGAGAGTTCGATTCGAACTTCATTGAGTGTCGTCTCATCGATGCCGCATTTTTGTCCTAGGCCCAAGACTTCTTCCGCTCGGTTCACCTGCCCCTCTGCCAACCAGAGGAAAGCCGAGTTTTTGAAGGCCGTGTTCTTCGCAGCGACACCTTCAGCGCAAAGTTTCGCCACCGTTCTCATGCCCATGTCGGCCGACTGCTGAAAGCGCTGGCGCAGGAAGAGGTTCGTGCCGATGGTGAGAAATGATGCGGCAAACTGCTTCACTTCTTTTGCAGACATTTCCTGAAGGGCCACTACGCCCCACTTGTAACTCGCCCCCGGGTCACCCGCCTCGTAGTAGAGAGCGGCCAGGTTGTAGGCGGCATTCGCTTTTGCGGAAGGTGTACTCTCGGAATTATTGTAGACGCGCAGGTAACTCGTAAGCGCCGTACTCTTGTCTCCTTTGTCGAGCGCCGTCTGGGCCCCTTCAATCTGAATCTTCGTCATCAGCTGGCGAAGAGCATCGGCGTATTTCTTTGAAACGCGATAGGTGCCGCCGTTGATGTCCGCGACGAAACCTTTCACTTTATCGTAGTTCTTTTCTTTACGAGCATTATCCATCAAACCCGCGAGCATCGATTCCTGAGTTTTGAAATCATCCGGAAAAGCCACGGCGTAGTCCCTTAACACTTTCTCAGCTTCTACTGTATTCTTACGGTCCATGTGGATCTTATAAAGCTTTTGGCGAATGACTTTTGAACGCTCGCTCTTTCCATCCTGGGCAATGGCAGCGGTATAAACCGGGACGTACCATTTATCGGCTTCTACAGCTGGGAACCCTGGTTGCCCGAGAGAGGCAAGCATCCCTTCCATCGCCTGAGTTTGAATTTTCTTGTTCCCTTCTTTGACGGCTGAGCGATGAGCATCTTGATAAGCGGTCAGCGCTTCAGGGTAGCGACGAGCCGCATAGGCGGTTTCACCCTTAAAGAAAGACGGCTCCGCAGATTTGTTCGGCCGCAGGCGTGTCAGAAGAGTAAAATACGATTCCGCCTGTACTGCCCGTAGTTCCCGAGTGCCTTTAACGTTCTTATAGATTGTAGCCGAGGCGGCTTTCTGGAGTTCAGCTGCTCGTTTTGCGACTTGGTACTCAAGAAGCTTGTTTTGGTCTTCATCAAGGAGACCCTTCTCCGACATGGCCACGAGTTCTTCAGAGGCCTTCAGATGCTGCGCATTTTTTTCAAACTTATCAAAAAGATCCATCTGTACCATGAGGATATCAATCCGGGACTTTGGAGTCTTAGCGAGCTTCTCTGCTTCCGTGATCAGCTGTTCCGCTTGGGTGAATTTACCTTGGGGAATAAGAACCTTCGCGATCTTCACCAAGTGGCCTGAGAAATCGATTCCTTGCGACTTGTACCATGCGAGAGCTTCGTCCGTTTTGCGGCCATCGACGTAGAAAATACCCAGATCACGTTCTACGAAATAGCGCATGTTTATATAGCGTTCATCGGCAGAACGCTCGTGAATCTCTTTCATGAGCTCGATGGCTTTGTCGTATTTCTTCACGCGGTAATAGCACCACGCCAGGTTGAACGAATCCTTGGTCCACCAAGTCTCATCTAGCTTAGCCAGCGCCCCCTCGTAGAGAGGAATTGCTTTCTCAAATTCGGCTTTATTGTATAGAGAGTCCGCCAGAGCAAGCTGCGACTTAAATGCGGTCGGAGTGCCTGCTTTCGCATTGGCACTCGCAAGCTTAAAGTACTTTTGGGCTTGATCGTATTGGCGCAGCTCACGGGCATTGAAAGCCAGAATGTAATACACATCGGCAATATCACGGTACTTAGGAAATTTCTTAGTAACGGCCAAGGCGTATTGATTGGCCGCTTGGAAGCTATTGTTTGAACGAGCATAGGCACGTGTCTGATCCGCGCTCCGGCGTTCTTCTGCAGAGATTGCTAGAAACTTTTCGTTTTCATCTTCACGAACAAGACGGGCCTTTTCAAGGTTAAGCTCGGCTGCACGCAGAAGTAACTCAGGGTCACCATTGTTACGTTGTTTTGAGAGGCGAGTCACCTCTTGCAATTCCTCATCAATAATCTGAAGAATTTTGTTTCGACGTTTCTCATCCCCTGCTTTCGCAGCGAAAGAGAATGTCGGGAACAAGAGAACTGTGATGAGAAAAACTTGCTTTAGCATTCAGACCTCAGCGCAAAAACATAATCACCCAATTCGTCGGCCCAAAATTCACCACTAAAATCCCAGAAGTATTGTTTGTCGTTACGTTCGATGTATTTGATATCACCGCGTTTGCCGGAAGCGTTCTTCTCTTCGTAAAGTGACTGCTTCTTGCGGGAAAGCACCTCGAGCTTAATGAAACTCATGCCCTGGAATGACTTCGAAAGATTATTATATTTTTCTTGAAACTGAGCCCGAGCGTAGCTACCGAGGAGGTCTTGGTAATCACTCACGACTTCTTTCACGTTACGCATGAGCTCGACGTTGAAGCGTGAATTACCTCTGTCTTTAACCTTATTAAATTCAGAGATCGCATCGATGTAGGCCTGCTTCATTTCTTGCCACGCGGGATCTTTCGAAGTTGATAACAGCAGTGCCTGCATGAGGAAGTCTTTGGCCACCTTGTCTTGCTCAAACGTGGTCACGAGCTTGAAGTAGTAGTTGTAGTCGCGCCCGTGAGACACGATGAAGCTACGAAGTTCTTTCGATGGCTCCATCCACTTGGTGTAAAAGTCTTCGACGATTCCGTTGACGTCATCATAAAGACACATGCGCATATAGGTCAGTGCAGTGAGCACATCGATCTCTGGATTAAAGACGAAGTCAAAGATCGGAGCTTTGTAGGAAACGAGTTTCCCTAAAGTTCGGTTGTAGTTTTTCAGGTAGTAACTCGACCACGCTTCTTCCACCAAAATCTCCGGCCAGACGAATGATGATTTCGCGATATCGAGATACAGGAGATCCGCTTTTGAATAGTCACCCTTGGCAAAGGCGGCGCGGGCAAGACCGGCCAAGCAAGAATCTCGGTTGATCAAGATCTGGCGGAGTTTTACTGGATTTGATTCAGCGTTATAACGTGAATTCGAGAATGAGACGCAGTCGCGGTAATCTGATTCAGATTCCGATGCCTTACCCTGAATACCATAGATCGCCGCACGCAGGTGAATCGCAAATGGATACACTGGATGAGTGGCATTCACCCGGTTCACTTCTAGCATGGCCTCAGACCAACGACCCTTGCGGAAGTGCTTCTTTGCCAAGATGTAGCGAACAATTGATGAACGAGATTGACCCAAGACACTGTCGGGCAATGTCTCGAAAGGGCGGATGCCCGTCTTCACGATCATTTTTTCAAAAGCCTCATCCAGATCTTCGTCGAGGGAGGCGCGGTTTTGAACCAAGTACTCTTTCATGAACGGGACCGCTGAAAACGGATATCCCTCGTTCACGAGTTGAATCACGATTTTACGCCACGAGCTCGCACCTGAACTTGATTCCCAGGTACGCTGCGCCTGGCCTAAACCTTGCGCCCTGGCGGAAACGGTGAAGAGCAAGGCGATGGTGAATGTCACAAAGTGGTGGAACATCCTGTTCTCCCTTCGATCAGAAAGCAAACATCAGCCCTAAGCCGAAGTCGTAGTTAGAAAATAGTTGGCTCTTCCCAGCGGTGTTCGATGTTTTTCGATCAGCACTGTAGTGAATACCAGTGAAATCGAGACGCATGCTCCAGGCTTGATTGATGTGAAACCGCAAAGCCGTTGACCACAATGCCCCTGTAGTATCTTCACTTGTGAGCGTATCCGGGTTCCCCGGCAGGAATTTATTTCTATTATCCAGTGTCTTCACCTGAGCAACGCCCAACCCAAACATCCAATCGAAATAGAATATTTCATTGAATGTATTAATCTTCGCGTAGAAAGGTGACCACCAGACGAGACCGCCCATGACCGTGTCAAACTTGCGATAGAATGGCACCGTATTCTGGTCACGCACACCCTTGGCCGTGTCGTTTTCACTGCCGGTGTATTTCCCGTAAAGAACTTCAAAGCCCCAATCTTCCTTGAAGAAGTATCCGGCACGAATGTTTCCACCGAGTTGATCGATGAAAGCACCGGAAAGTGTCTTGATGGCATTCAGGCCAACGTAGACACGTCCGTCTTTGCGAAACTTACGGTTTTGCAGGACATAAATTTCTTTGTCCTTATCCAACCATGAGAAGTCGTAGACAGATTTTTCACTGGCGATTGCGGCCGAAGCAATCAGGAGACCTACCAACGCGGCCCAGAGCATTTTCGTCATGTCCTCATCCTAAGAAACAGTGGTAATGCGTTCTATGTTAATGATAACACGCGACGGAGAGCGCGCAAGCTAACGTGGACAGATGGTTCTGTAGGGGCACAACGGACAGTGTGTCTCATCAATTTTGTCTAAGGCAGAAAGCCTCGACCAGATCGGAAAAAGTGCTTCTCGGACTTCTTCAAGGTTAACAACTTTGCTCGGAAGTTCTCGGCCATCGACGTAGCAAAGTCGTAAAACGATGGCGGCATCACGAGAAACTAATCCAGTCTGCCAATGGCCCCAAGCGTACATCATCAGCTGCTGCCAGTACTTGAGTTCACTGCTCTCGGTTCGACGGCCCGTTTTATAATCCCAAATTTCACAGCTGGTCCCATGGACGACTAGGTCAGGAATGCCGGTCATCATGAAACCGAAGAGAGGAAACTTCATCGGTATTTCGCTGACCAGTCTTGTTTCCGGTGTGGTGGCCTGCTTCAATTCATTCATCGCCCATTCCATGTGCGAGCGATCCGGGTGGTTCACCCAATCGACGGGAAGGACAAAATTTTGCGCGACGGCTTGAGACAACGCCAAGTGAATCGCACTTCCTCGCTCTGAAGAAGACAGCGCTTTCGGTGCGCGCTCACCACCCCAGGCTTCTGGTGTCACATCATCGTCGTCCCATTCGTCAGGCAACTTCAACACTTGCTTGAAATAGAATTTGCGTGGGCATTCCCACAAGCTATTGAGACGAGTCACGGCCAGTTCCGGGGTCACACCAAAGGTGGGAAGCACGCTGGTCCCTTCCCGGCGAGAAAGACCCAAGGGATTGAGATGAAAAAAGGGCTTCGAGGCCTGCGCCGTCACGAAATCACTCTCAACCAATGTGACATCATGGCGATCAATCAAACCCGCCTCAGGTGAATCTAAGAATTTTTCTAGACCCTCCGCCCAGGACTTTTTCTCGAGCGTCAGCTGGCGATCTAGCCCCTGCAAATGAACCAGCACCAATTCTTTTTTTGCTCGGGTACACGCGACATAAAAAAGCCGTTTTGACTCAGCAAAGTCTTTCTGTGTTTTGAGAGCTTTCTCGAAAAGCAACTGGGGAGTGGCCGTGCGCTTGCGGGACGTGGCCTCTTCAACCCAGAGGGCAGCACCAGGTAACGAGCCGATCCAGTCTTGCTCCGTTCGTGCACGGCCATTGGTGGCAAGGCCAGCGACTAAGACGACGTCGTACTCAAGGCCCTTTGAGCCATGGGAGGTTTGCAAGATGACACGATGAGATTGAGGTCCAAACCGAAAGTCGGCCGACCAGCTCTCACTCGCCTTCGCTCTTAACCGTAAAGCGATAGCTTCAAGATCTCCCGAGCCAAGGCTCAACAGTTCTCTGACTTCGGTTAAATTCTGATGAAGACCATTCGTGATCCCAAGGCCTGCCAGAAACATATCAAAGGCCAGCAGCGGTCCATAGAGCGCGACATTAGAAGGGAAGCGCTGGCAGGATTCAGTGAGTTCTGCTCCCGCCTCTATTCCCAAGAGGTGAAGATAACCACTGACCATAAAGACTGACCACTTGTGCTCTTTGGCACCTAAATGATCATCAATCAACGCCAGAAGTATTCCTGATATCGGATCATCTTTAAAAGGAATTTTCGCTTGGGCAGTGAAACCGATTCCCTTGCTCATGAGTGCCGTCATCAAAGCACTCGACGGGGCCAGTTTCTTATAAAGGACCGCAATCGTTCCCTCGCCTAACGTCGGTAAGCGGTCCGCGATAAATCGTGCCTGCACCTCAGCCTCAGCACGATGAAGATGTTCCGTTCGCCACTTCGGCGATTTTTTTTCAACCTGCGATTCGTCGACCTTGAGGACATCTGGCAAGATGGCGTTTAGTAGAAGAACACGGCCTGTCTCCGTCGAAGTCTTCGTCTCCGGAACTGTTTGAGGTTCCATGGGAACAGCATGGGGATCATGCCCTTCCCAGTTAAGTCCGAGAGGGAACAGTGTACGAAAGAAGGCATTATTAAAATGAACGACGGAACTCTGTGAGCGATAGTTACTGGAAAGTAAAAGCGTTCGCATGCCCGGAGCTTTCTCCACATCACTAAAGACCTTGAGCTCACCGCCACGAAATCCGTAAATAGCCTGTTTCGCATCACCCACGCAGAACAATCGATTCGCTTCTCCTTGCGTCAGAAGTTGCAGAACTTCATACTGCACACGGGACGTATCTTGGAACTCATCTACAACATAGTAAGTAAAATCACGGCGAACTTTTTTTGCAATCTGCGGATCACGCAAACCTCGCAGGACATGATACTCAAGATCTCCGTAAGTAAGACCTCCTGTAGGATAGAGTCCTTCATTCACTGAACGTACTAAGTGATGCAGAGTCTTGAGCCACGGGAGAATACGTTTGGGAAAATGTTCTACATAAGAAGTATAGGCTTCAGACCAATCAATGACAGAGTCACGGAACTTCTTCCATTCCGCGAAGTAGTCCGCGTTATGATCTTTAAATTTGCTCTTACTCAAAGTCATCCGGCCTAAGTCAGATGAGGCGAATGTCCCCCAAGAAATAATTTCTTCCCAAGTGCTCGCTTTGCGATCCCGCAAAAGCAGGGCATCTCCCAATTCCAAGAGCTTCGGTGGCTTCGCTCGATCTTCTTCACGAACGTCCAATGGGAGCTCAAAGAAGTTGTGCCAACCTTCAAGCACAGAGAGTTCTTCAGCAAGCCAGCAGAGTTTCTCTGGGGCGGCGTCTTCCGGCTTAAAGCTCATCCACGAATCACGCAAGGAAGGATCGTTGAAGATCTCTAGCAACGTTTCGGCCAGGGCCGTGCGGTACATAGCGGTATCGCGCGCGACTTCTGGACTTAAGCGACTGGCTTCGCGTTCCCACCAGGCATCAAACAGTCCAAGAATCTTTTTACGACGAGGGGCCGACATGACAATCGCCACATCTGGCGGAAGCTGAGGAAAAAATCCACGGCGAACCAGCTTATAAAAAAATCCGTCGATGGTAGTGACAGTTAGACGCTCAATTTGTTCAAGGCACTCTTGCCACCATGCGCGTTCTTCAGGAGGGCATTGGGCCACCTCGAGCTGAAAGCGTGTCGTCAGGCGTACCAAAATCTCACCGGCCGCCAGCTTCGTGAAAGTCATGAGGACAGTTGAGGAGTAGCAACTCCCAATCCAATCGGAAAAACTATCTTGTGGCTTACTCTGCCACTCCTCACGCCATAGACGCGTGCGATGAATCACATGTTCGACGAGCACAAAGGTTTTCCCGGAGCCTGCGCCCGCCTTCAGGAGTACTCCCCCCGCGTGTTGAATAGCAGGGGCCTGTTCTAGATTCGGCGTACTCATTCCGCCTCCTCGCTGATGCCACCCTGCGGACAGAGTGCTCTCAGAGCGCAGTTATCACAAACTTCCGCAACGCGGGGCCTTGTCCTAAAACTTGTTTCACTGGCAAGGCGAGCACGGGCAGCGTCTTCAAAGACACCGTAGCGCTGCAAAGCCCCTTCGCGATCATCCCACCCCTGCGCCCAATCAGGCACGACAGCTTCAATCGCCGTGGCGACAGAGCTGTCACAAGCGATCCACGACTTATCTAAGTCTTTAAAGAAGAGGTACCCTACGCCCAGACGCTGATCGGCACTCAGCAGTCCTTGCTCTTGCAAGGCCCGCAGATAAAACCACAGTTGAATTTTAGGATAATCTTCTTCCCAGGCGTTTAAGCTCGGATTTTTTCCTTTCGAACGTTTGAAATCGAGCAGAAGTAAAACGCCACCGCCACTGCCGAGACAATCGATGAAGCCGGTGCGGCCCGGGACTTTAATTTCGACTTCAAATTCAAATGTTGTGCCAGGAAGAGCGCTAACCAAAGCAGCTAAGCGTTCAAGGCCGTTACGAGCGTAGATGGCAGC
Organism: Pseudomonadota bacterium; assembly: GCA_027486525.1. Lineage (GTDB taxonomy): Bacteria > Bdellovibrionota > Bacteriovoracia > Bacteriovoracales > Bacteriovoracaceae > UBA6144. The sequence continues at coordinate 2,646 of JAIXOY010000132.1, read as the reverse complement.
TTCACTGGCCGCCGCTGCTCGAAGAGACGAAGAAAGTCTCTTCAACTTGTCATGCGCGTCCACCAAACCCATGGCCTTGGCTTCTAGTTCACCCGGCTTTGCCCAGACATTCGCCCCTTGCGTCCAACCCCATTCCACCAGGCCGTGTTCAATTGTTCCTAACGTCATGGGCTCAAGTTCGAGCGTAGCTTCCACGCGAGGAACGATCTTTTCAATACGGTCAGCAAAATAGCGGCGGGGACAATCGAGGAAATCTTGCAAGCGCGAAGCCGAAATCTTTCCGGTCGATAGCGGTGCCGAAGCCTTCGCTTGAAAAAAAGAATAGTTCGGTTCGACTTGCGGCCTAACAAGCGAGGTGACTTTCGCTTCAAACTCAAAGCCCTCGAAGATCCGTTTCCAGCCAAGGTCATGCTTGAGAAGTCCGTCTTCAATCAACAACGTCAGGTCCTGACGAGGCCAGAGTTCTGAGAGCTCGGCGCGCAAAAATAAAAATTCCAACTCCGGACGTCTGACGGGTCCGAGCTTCGCGAGCAGCTTCTCCATCTCCGGAGAAAACGGACGATGATCACTTTTCACGGGGCCCAAACTGCCATCGATACAAAGAGCAGTGACGCCATGGCTCGGGAGCGCATGGAAATCTTTCAGCGAGTACACGCTCACCTGTGAATCGGTGGGCAGCAAAGGAATGAGATTGTTTCGAGGAGCGTCGAGTGCAATCACTTCACGTAAGAGTGACATTAAAAAGTAGTCTAGTGGTTGAACAGCTAAACACCCTGGGACATCTTGAAGCGCTTTCTCAACCAGGCACACCACGGCCAACTCGCGCAGGGCCGCGAGATTTTTTTGAGCGACGATCTGTTTTTTTTCTTCTTCAATCCAGGTCAGCAGCGACTCTCCTGGCAACACGCTCTTCGTGCGCGCCAGGCGCTGCTCCCAGCGGTTAAAGAGCGCATCGCGCGCATCGGAAGTGATATCGATGGCTTGCTTGATGAATGAATCCGCAAAGGGAATCTCTTGGAGCGAATTCTCTGTGGCATTTTTTGTGCCTAGAACAATGTGCACGTCTTTTTTATGGTCCTGACGCCATAAACGTAAAGCCGAGCCGAGTGAGCCCTTCGTATGGGAGCGCATGCGAAGAACAGGAACTGATTTTTTTTCTTCCGGGACATGCGCCGTATGGTGCGCCGACATTTCCAAGGCCTTCGGCCAATCGAGCGCGTGGCTTTGCTGCCAAACAAGATGAGGCAATGGCACAACGACTTCGTGGCGAATAGCCAACGCTTCCATGAATGAAAGTTGAGCAGGTGTGACGAAAGTAAACCCATCGAAAATAATAACAGGACGATGAGTGAGTACCACTCCCTCGGGAGAACGCAGCCGAGCCGTGAGTTCAAAAGTCGCCGCATGCTCATCTAGTATACCCAACGAGCGCGCCCCTTGATGAAACAGCTGCGCTAACAAAGAAATACGTTCATCAAAGGAGGCCAGTAGTTCATCCGGGAATTCATCGGCATCGGTGTAAGCACGCAAATCAGAGAAGACCTGGTAAGCGGTTTTAAAACTCCCAAAATCGAGGTCGCGGCACTGAGGAAGCGCATGGCGGAAAGCATTGAGCTGCAAAAGAAGGCGGGACTTTCTCCAAGGACCTGCTGGCTTATCCACCAGGCCCTCAAAAATATCCGCGGTGAAACGAGAGAGTGTCAAAACATCTGTTTGAGGGCGATGTGACCAACTCGCGCGCAAGGCATCAGCTTTAGCAGGAAACGGCGTGACCAACTTGAGCCACTGCTGGGCTTCAAAATTCGACTGCAGATACTGCTGGAGTCCTCGCTTTGTCTCGTAGGTGAGAAGCGTTAGCATAGGGGCTCATCATAGCTTGAACGGCTCTTGAAAGTACTGACAAACACCTTCATTTCGGCGTATTTTTGCACCCATGTTAAAGACCAGTCGTCTCTACAGCTTTCTCGACATGAAAAACGGTTTTGCCCTGCATTTTCTCGATGGGCAAAAGCTGATTCATGACTTGGCACTTATTCATGGATTAAACGGTCAGGGTTTCGCTTATTTCCGCGACATGGTTCTCAGTTCATTGCCCATGATAAGTTTTCTTAAGCCTGGTGAAAGCTTGGGGCTCTACATCGACAGCGAAGATCCCTACTTCCGTCTGAAAATCGAGACGAGTTTCAGTGGTCATACCCGTACCCTTCTTTTGCCGGAAGACTTCAATCAGTTCCCGATGAAACTTACGGGGAAGGCACGCGTTGCAAAACAATTCCCTGGTGGCCGGCCGCCGTATACCTCGGTCGTCGAGTTTGAAGACACGATGAGCAAAGAAGTCATTAATCAGGTACTGCAGAAGTCTTACCAGGCAAACTCAGAACTTTTTGTCTCAGAAGCCGCCGATCAGAGCTTCTTGCTGATCAAGCTTCCACCTCTCAATGTTGATTTGAAGACCACGGATGAAACCCCAGGTCTGCAGGATTATCTCAAAAGCCATAAAGCCTTTTTCCATAACATCTTCGATGAGCATCATAACGATGTAGAAGGTGTGGTGCGGGCCTTCGAAAAGAGCGAACTCGCGTACCTATCAAGTCGCCAAGTCGAGCTCTTCTGCCCATGCTCCAAAGACCGCATGGTTGATAACAT
>JAIXOY010000299.1 GCA_027486525.1 Pseudomonadota bacterium | reverse complement strand
GTCTCGACTCTCCTCGCTCGACCGCCGCAGACCGCGGCCGCGCTGCGACTGGCCCTCGAGAAGAGTTACCCGAGAAAAGACGAAACACCGGCGGGCTTCACACCGGCGCAGGTCCGCGAAAGACACTTAAGCGGCAACCCGCGTCTCCCGACGACGCTCCGGAAGAATGCGATCGCGAGTGAGCTGAACCTCGAGAGTCTTCGCACGAAGTACCAGACGGAATATCAAAACATGATCAACAGCTTTCCGCTGATGACCTACGTTAAAAAAAGTGGGCCCGGGATTGGCCACGCCGATCTCCTGGAGCCGTTTGGCAACACCATCAAGAACGTCACGGACCAGATCGCCAAGGTCGGCACGTCGGCCGAGTGCACCGGCATCTGCACCACCATGATCGACTGGGATTACTTGATGTACGCTCCCGCAGCGGCGGAGGCGATTAGCAAGAAACCTGAACTCTGCTGCAACTACGCTCGGCGTGTGTGGCAGGGACGGGGAGTGGTGAACACGGCGGCATCGATCGGCCTGGCCGTCGGTTCCATCGGTGGCGCCATCGGTTGCGGCTTCGTCACGGCGGGTACCGGTGCTGCTGTTTGCGCGATCGCGGCCGGTACGGGGTTGGCGGCCGCCGATGCCTTGCGAGCGAACGAAGTTTCCGGAGTGGCCTCTGCGATTGGGAACACGGGGATCGGACAGGAGATCGATGGCGCGACCGCCGATTTCGCGATCGTCGATGCCGCCAATGAAGAGGCGCAGCTCACGCTCGCTGCCGCCGTCGTGGCAGCGCCGCTGGATATTCCGCTCTCCGCAGTGGGGAGTGTCTTACGAGTCGCCAAGAGAACCCCCGCGGCCACAGTGCTGAAACCTCTCGCTGGTGCTGTGCGAGCTGATGATCTCGCTCGCCTCGCGCTGGCCGATAACATCGCCGATGACATTGCGCAGAGAGGCCTACAAGGTGGAACATACACGGCTGAAGCTGTTGCGAGGAACGCCCAGCTTGGTGCGGACGTAAGCCGAGCCACGCCACCACCCGAGTGGGTTAGTGCGCTTCGGAGCACACAGCCAGGGTTAACGGATGAGCAAGTGGGACACTTATGGAATATCCACACCGGTAGCATCGATGAAGCGCAGAGGGCGAGCGCAGGCGTGAGTGAAGATCTTAACATTGCGTGTACTGTTGGGTGGAATGGGAGCGGCTGCTCTCGTGCTCAGTTAAGGGCCAAGATTCGTCTCGCGGTTGATCCTGCGAACCCGCATCGAGTCGACGTAGCTGTGGTGGAAGACGCGATCCGAGGTGGGTTGCTTGGAAGCCCCGGAGACGATGCAGCTGCGGCGATCACTCAGAACACGATTCCATCACCTCCAGGACAGATCACCGAGCCGAGCAGTGCTCTCGTCGTTAGGACGCCGGAAGAAGTTCAGGCAAGCGCCTTGGTCGAGCGGTCGTTTCCCGGGCTCGCTGCGTCTGCGAAGACGGAGATCGTCGAAGCAGTGATCGCTGATGGCAGGATTCCGATCCAAAGTCGACGAACCTTCCTTGAAAATTGGAATCCCTACAACTTGAACTACTTCAATAATTTCCCGGACCAACTGCGAGTCGCGGGGTTCGATCGCTCGTTCCTGCCCGACAACACGGTGGTTTTGACCAATCGCGACTCCGGCATTCAAATCCGGTATAAGAATGGCAACGGCCAGGCGTTCAGCGCGGAAGACAAGCAGAAGCTTGCTGATGCTTTCGCGGGAACGACCACGGAAAATGTGCAGCTCAGTGTAGGCCAAGCGGAGATCCTGGTGCCGGGGCAAATACCGCAAGAGGTCGTCGTCCAGGTGAAGCCACCGCGGACGCGGATTTTGCTTTCCGACCCCGCGCTCGATGCCAGCCAGGTGCGCCCGCCCTTCTTCGGCGGCTTCGGAGCACTGGACGACGTTAAAACTGCTCTGAAGGACATGCCGAAAGATTTTCAAAACGCCGTCTTAAAGATCATGCGAGACACCCGGGATATGACTCACGGGGAGTTGGAAGATTTTCTGCAAGAACTCAAGGCCGTCGAAGGTGAGATCCACGTTCTAAGGCCCGCAGAAGTGCAAGCTCTCGTGAGTCAGTTGAGTTCGGTCAAGAACACGCGCGAGTGCGCCGACTGTTTTAGGGACGCCCTCCGAGCTGCGGGGATCCAGACAAATCCCTCTCACGTGCGCCTTGCCGCAGAGGTCAGGTCGCTGAACCTCTTCGTCACCTCCTTTAATCCACAAAGGATCAAGGGGCTAAGTCCCACTGCCTATGAGCAAGAGATGAAGCGGCTCACGGCGGTGCTTTATGACGTACGTTCCACCGAGAATGTGGAGGCCTTGGCGAGGACAGGGCAGCTGCCCAGCTCTACCTTGTCCGAGTTGGAGGCAGCTCGAGCGTCATTCATTCCGCAGCTCCGTAGCTTGCTCGAAGTGACCCGTGAGAATGGTTTAATTTTTCCGGCCATTAATCGCTTGGTGAAACTTGCCGATCCCGCCGTCTCTTCACCGGCGGTTCTCAGAGAAGCTCAACGGGCCTTGCTCAGTCTCTATCGCAATCCCAGCGTGTCTGATTCCGTTCGCCAAGAAATTTTCAACAAGGCCGCGGCGGCCTTGCAGCAGGCCCGGGTCGCGGAAGTTCCCGGCGCTACACCGTTGCCGTTTGACCGCTTTCGAACCGTCCCCGAGCTGAAGGCTTTCGCAGCGATGGAGGACATGCAGAGGTTATCCCAGGGCCTCGAAACCGAAGACGTCGCTTCTCTGATGCGGGCGATGAAAAGAGTTGAAGAAACGCAGGTCGATCTTACTGCGATACAAACGGCGGGGGGGCTTACCGACTCAAATGTGGATGAGATTCGGGGATCGATGCAGCTTGTGGCACAGCGGCTCGTGGATCTCGTCAAGACGTCGCCAAATCCAGAAGTGCAACAGACTGCGATGCTCACGTTCCTGCGTTTCACCAGAGGGAATTCGGCGAACTTCCAAAGAAACGCCTTGGGGAAATATGGCTACCAAACGCTGCTGGCCATGAGAGGCGATGAAACCCTCCCGGCGCTCATTCGTGAACAGGCGGGTAGAGAAATAAATGAGCTCGCGGGGACACCGGTGACGCAACCGAAGCCTCCTAGAGATGCTCAGGCCGGGGTCGGAGTGGGTAAAGGAAAAGAAGTCATTCACTATGGAGAGTCGATCACCCGACGCCGAGAGATTTTCCTGGAGATGATGGCACGGAATGGTGATTTTCAAAGCCGTAAACTGGAGTGTCCGGTCCCTTGCTCCTTTTCTAAAGGTAACGCCGTGTTAATGGACACACCGGCTCCGGTCCAAGCCGTCTATAAGCTCATGCTGGATGAAGAAAAAATGTTCGACAGCCTCGCCCATCTCGAAGAACTCATCAAGGCCCGTCAGTTGCGGACGGGGGAGAGCGTGGATGAGGCCTTTGAAGCCGTCATGCGCCAGTCGGAAAGAGAGGCGGGGCTCCAGGAACCGCAGATCGTCACACGAGTCTTAACGGGAGATGAGTTCCTTCAATATGTCCGTGATGGAAGGCCCATTAATGATGCCACGTTTGACATGCCGGATCTGAGCAAGCCCGGGGGGATTACCATGGGCCACGGTCAGCAAACCCATCGCCTGCAGTGGTTCGCCGTCATGGATCAGGCCCGTCGTGACCCAGCGTTTGCGCAGGCCTTGGGTTTGGGCGATCGGTTTCAGAATGTTGGAGAACTCTATCGCTACATGGGTGATCCGGCGCAGATGACCGGCGCTGGGAAAGATAGATATGCCTGGTGGGGGCCGGTGCTGGACCAGAGTGCATCCCAGATGACGATCTTCTTCGGAAACCCCGAAACGGTGTTCAGCAATTTTGTGCGGATGTTTGAGTTTGTTCGTTGATCTCTAGAGCCATCCGGCAGGTTCGCTTATTCTGCGCCAGTGATCAAATGCTCCTGCAGCCGCAATCGAATCGAGTCTCTAATAGGACTCGATTTCTGTGATCCATAATCAAAGCTCACGAGAAAGGCTTTTCCCCGCGCGATGACGGTCCCGTCTTGAATCGCTTCCTGCGCCAGCACGAAAGACGAGGTTCCGATCTTCTCCACCTGCGTGCGGACGGTGGTGGTTTTCTGATAGGACCCTTGCGCGAGATAATCGATCTCCAGTCTCGCGATGATGAGATTCCATTTTTTGGGATCGAGATCGGGAATGAAGAACTCAAAGATCGGGCGACGGCCGTCCTCAAACCATGTGGCGATGCTGGCATTGTTGATGTGGCCCAGGGCATCGGTGTCATTGAATCTGGGCTTAAAACTATATTCTAACATTCGTGATCCTTCGACGGCGTGTCGTTCGGGCCTACGGCTCCGGCGGCTGCGGAAAACAGCTCGATAGTTCGTCGGTGCCACCGCTCGCCAGTGGAAGGTTGAACTCGGTGGCGTTGAGGATGACGTCTTCCCCCTCGGGTTGGCTGGCGCAGATGATCTTCAGAACACTCTGACGGCAGCAGTAGCGCGGCGTTTGCGCCGTGCCTTTTAAGAGCGGCTTCGTCGCCTTCTTGGCGAAGAAGGTGATTTTGCGGCATTCGAGTTTGGCCTTCACATCCAGCCCTGAGGCGTGAAAGCTCTCGGGGAACAAGCCGAGGTTGAACGGAATCTTTTCGTTCGGCAGGAGCGACGTGTCTTCTTTGAGCGTGTACGTTGGGCCAGCTTCTTTACCGTTGCGATGCTCTACCGTGACTTCGCAGGAGATGAGTCCCGCCTTGTGAGTCGCTTCGAAGTCGGCGGCGAGGTAGACGCGTTTACTCGAGTCGATGAGCTCGGTGTGCAACGTGACGCTGGCGAGCTTGTCTTTGTCGGTGATCGTCAGGGCCGCGTGGGCCAGGCCGATCTGAGCGACGAGAATGGACATCAAAAAAATTCGCATAGTGTTCCTTGGAAAGTCTGGGTTCAAGTCTGAATCATGTACTCGCGCAGATTACTCACATGGACCTTCACGTCCTGCACTTTCTTCTGCACTTTCGTTTTCTCTGCTTCCGTGGAAAGAGACTGCAACGCTTGCTCAACTTCCAGCACCGGCAGCAGCGGACTTTGAAGGCTGTGCGTTTCCGTCATTTGCATAACATTTGCGCATCTTTCTTCGAAAAGCGTTGTGAGGATTTTCTTGGCCTCCGCCGTTTTGCCGGTCTGTTTGAGAAACCAGGCCCAGGCGTAGCTCTTCTCACCGAAGTTTGTTTTCACAGGTTCGAGGTGAGGCGTGATGGCCTGAACTTCAGACGAGCTTAAAGCGACATCCCACTTCGGATGCTCTTGGATCTTAGCAACGATGGCGTTGCGGATGCTCGCGACCTGCGTGTGGGCCACGTCTTGGCTCCTCGAGGTGATGGTTTCCACTTTAAGGATGGCGGCCACGGCGCTCAGATTTTGCATGGCCTGGTAGTGGGCCTGAACGGTGGCAAGAGCGATGGGGTAGGTGGGGGCCGGGGGTGCGAGAGAAGCTCGCGGAGCCGCCATGTCGGCCGACGCGTTCTGCGCCATCTTGGCAAAGGCATTCCCACACACAACCAGCGCTACGAAAAATAGACCGCGCATCATCACATCTCCAGTGTCAAAAAATTTCACTCCCTCTTATACTAGAGTCGTGAATGCCGTCGTTCAATCATTAGATTTTTGCCGTGTCTCTCTGCTTAGGCTGACGCTGAAGCCAAAATTCTTGCGAACGCTCTATCGTCAAACCCACACGCGCCTGGCCGTGGGGATGTTGCTCACGACAGTTTGTATTTTACCCCTCGCACTGCTGCGGCCCGAGTTACTTCTGGCCTTCGGGCCGATGATTTTTGGCTATCCGCATTTGATAGCAAGCTACCGATTTACTCCAGAATTCAAGAGCTATGGGCTCTTCTTGTTGATGACGGCGCTGGCGATCACGCTGCATGTTTCCAAGTTTGGTGCACCCTTGCCTTTCGGAGTCTGGCAGATCGTGGTGGCGACACTCACGCTGCTGATCGTGCGTAGAGGGCAGTGGTGGGCGATCTTGGTTTGCGCAGGCTTGGTGAAGCTGGCCTGGATGGAGCCGTTGATGTTTGTGGGCGGCTCGCTCTTGTTGCATAACTGGGTGGCGTTCTTTTATTGGATCAAAGTGTGTCGCACGAAGGCCCGTCGTCAGGTGGCCTTGCTCGCGACGCTGCTGTTTCTTGGGATTCATGTCTTAGTGATCGGTGGGAGTCTCGATGGGTGGATTCCTCTGATTGATGGCCAGGTGCAATTCGCCGGCAACAATCAAAACACCGCTTGGATGCTCGCCTCATGGTCTAATGAAGCTGTGGTCTGGTATCGCTTCCTCGTGCTGTATGTTTTTGGTTTGTCAGTGCACTACTTCGTATGGCTCAGGGCCATTCCTGAAAGCCGGAAGGTGAGTGAACATCCAAGCTCGTTCCGTCTCATCGCTCAAGATCTGCAGGCTTCAATAGGGAAGAGAGCCTTTATTTTCACACTGTGTTTGTGCGCAGGTGGAATGATTCTGTGGCTACTATCGATGCCGATGGGCGCGCAGGTGTATTTCGAGATCGCGATCCTGCATGGATCGCTTGAGTTGATGTTTCTGCTTCCCACCAAGAAAAAATACTAGCTACGGCTAGGGATGGTTGTAGCTGGGCTCCACGCGAACAATCTCAGTTCCCAGTGTATTCACTAGATCTTGATAGCACTCTTTACGTAAAGGATTCCATTCGAGATGGAGCTCTGTGAGTTCAGTGAGTGAAGCGAAGGTCTCGGGAGATGCACAGGCCAGAGAGGTTGAGTCTAGCGCAATGAATTTCAACTTTGGAGAGCCGGCAAACAAGTCAGTAGGAATACTTCCCACAGGGTTTCCGCCGATATTCACGCCTTCAAGATTTGCGAAATTGGCGAAGAGGCCTGGCTCAAAGTTTTGGATATCGTTAAGGCTCAAGTTGATGAACTCTAAATTATCAAGATCAGCAATAAGTGCGCGTGGGAAGGATTTGAATTTGTTTCGATCCATCACGATCGAACGAAGAGATGTAAGACCACTGAAAACGCTTTGATCGAGTGTTTCAATTTCATTCACATACAAGGCAAGTCTTTCGAGCTGATTAAGTTCAGAAAAGATGCCCGCAGGAAGTGTTTTTATTTTATTGTTGTGGAGTTCGAGAACTTTTAGATTCGTAAGCCCGCGGAAGAGACCAGCAGGTAAAGCCTCAAATTGGTTGGAATATAAGTACAGAGACTTTAACGATGTGAGATTCTTAAAAACTCCAACCGGTAGAGTTTGAAGCTCGTTGTTATCAAGGCGTAAACTTTCAAGTGACTTGAGTGTTTCGAAATCACTTTCCTTCACTTCAGAAAGTGCATTGTTAAGATCGAGATGTGTCAGGTTTGTGAGTGGGGCGAGTAAGTCTTCAGGCAGCTTTTTGCCTTCAAGGTAGGGAGACTCCTCAGAAGTACCCATGTGGTCAGTAAAACGCAAAAACTTCAAGTTCTCGAGACCCTCAAAGTCGCCGGTCTTCAAAGAGTGGCTCGCGGCTGGGACGCCTGGAAACTCTTTAGAGAAATCTAAGTTTTGCACCCAAGCAAGATCGGCAGCAGTGACTTTGCTGCATTTCTTAAAAAGGGCTTTGGAGATGGCGTAAGAAGCCGGCTTTGAGCGGTTACAAACTCCTGCTGCCTGAGCAGAAAGAGTTGAAAGGCCCAAGAGGGCAAGAGCGAAGTAAGCTTTACGCATGAGGACTCCTCGTTTTTTGAATTGTCCCCATGATACTAGAGGTCGGGATCAAATGAATCTCGGTGTGAAATAGAAATGGTTCGAGCTGCAAACATTACTTTTTTACATACTCACTTGGGTTGGAACCGCTCTCAGAGCGAGCTAGGCAGCTATCTTAATGGCCGTCGTGCCTTCGAGCACAGCGATGAGCTTAAGTAGGATCTCAATCGAAACATTGTTTTCACCTTTGTTGGCGATGCGATTGATGCGACTGCGGCTCGTGCCGATGAGTTTTGCGATCTCCGAGTGTGTGAGCTTTGACTCTTTGATGAGTGCAGAGGATTTGATGTAAAGCTTCGCCTTGAGCTCCATGATGTAGGCGTCGACTTCGGTGAGACCCAGATCCGCCGCGAGTCGCTTTGCTTCCATACTGATTTTCATGGCATCTCCTTGAGTCGTTTGATCGAGAGCTCGATTTCACGGCAACTCCCGCTGGAGTGAATGTGTGCTAAAAGTAGCACACTTGCTAGTTTTGTAAAGCAGTACAAGATGAGGAGAGGTGTAAGTCGGGCGACAAGGTCTTTGTGGACTAACTACCTGTAGGGATAGACATCCGGGAGCCGCTTGCCGGAAAATTTTCTCACGCCCGGGAAAATTGTTCAGGTCTACGCCTGGAATCAATCATACATCCGCAGCTAAGAAGCTCTGCGGCATAATGGCTTAGTGCTATACTGAGGTCTACTCACAGTCATCCACGAGGTCTCTGTGAAATTTCTTTTGCTGACTATTTTTTTTACCATCATGCAAGGTCGTGAGATAGCTCGTCGGCGATAGCTCGCATGCAAATCAATCTTCATCCCTGTCATCAGTCTCCGTATCAACAAACAAATCGCTGTGGGTTGGCTTAACTGCGGATGATCTTATTCTTCATCCAGTATTTACTGAAAAGTGTGGTTGGAACCTTTTGTTTTGTGGAGATCGCGATCCTGCATGGATCGCTGGAGTTGATGTTTCTGCTGCCGCAGTCACGGCGGAACTAACTGCCTTCTTTAGAGAAAGACCTTTGAATTGTAGAATTTAGAGGGGGGTCTATGAAGGTTTTTAGATGTCTGACTATATTGTTTTTTTCTACCAATGCGATGTCTTCCATGCGTCCACCTTCGGCGCAGGTCAGCCTCTCAGAAGTTAAGAACATTCTTCAATCGCCGCAGAATCTTTCGCCAAGCATCGTTCAATGCAGCGAACCCGTCAGGAATGAATCAGTTCTTTATCAGGAATGCGCGAGGTCACTCTGTGGCGAGCCTTCGCAAAGTCCATCGATTGTAATGAATGATAGCAGTTTTGCTCGTCAACCTAGAGCAAGACTGCCCGATGAAGCAGAACTCAGAACGCGTCTTGGGAACGTTCTCGCTTCTCAAGCAGTTGCGGTCCGTGAAGCGACAACGCGTCTTCGACAAGAATTTGTAAATATGAATCAGTCTTCTCGCAACGAAAGCGCCAGTCAGGTGTTTGGTCCATACTTTCAATTCGAAGCAGATACCTCACGACCCATCAACGAACGTTTAACGATTAAATATTTTCCACCCTATCCAGTTGAGGGTTTTGAGCAAGGCCTCAAAGAGTATGCTGAAAATTTGAAATCTTTTTACATCGAATATCCCTTTAGACTTGGGAATATGGGTTTTTTAACCGAATCAGAGGCTTTGCTCTATCCGTGGCAAAATATCCAGGAACCAGATTTGTGTGAGGCGAGGTGTAGAGAGGCGTTGTTTGCATCCTCTCCAATTAAACGGCTAGAAGAATCGCTGAGTTCTAATGATCTCGTCTCTGAAAGCATTGATCGTTGCGTAGATATGTTTCGACTTGAAGCATTTTATGAACAGCAGCGAGCAGATTATAACGCGAGAAAAACAGAAATCATTGATGAGTATGTATCCAGGGCACTGGGCAGTCTCAGCGAACACTCAAAAGCAGAGTTCAGGCGACAGTTTGTTAATGAAGTTGATTTTGTCGGGCGACCACTCTTTGACCTGCCTCAACGAAGCACTTTAGCTCAAGCGGAATCCAATCCAAGAACAATTCAAGGGAGCGAGTTGCTGGCAGCTTTTGAAACGAATCCTTCTTTCGATCTAGCGACGGCGTCTGGAATCTGTCAGGCTCCAAGAATTATTGAAGCTTATGATAAAGTGATTCATAAGGGTGAGACATATTTATCTGGCGATACAGGCAGCAGTCCTGATCGGGATGCGGTCATGATTTCCAACTTTACCTATTTCGCTCCCCACTTAGGTAAGGGCGTAGTCTTTCATGAGATCTCTCATTTGTTTCATGCCTTTGTGTTGGGCTCAACGGTAAGCCAAGAGAGTCGAGCCACGATAATGGAAAAACTCGCCTGCATAGCAGGTAGGAATCCAGCAACCCAGACGATCTTAGGGAACGAGTTTAATTTTACGAGCGAGGATTTTGCGGACTATTTCGCCACACTGGCTTTGGGTGAGGGCGATGGCCATTTTACATGTGTAACTCTCAGAGCGAGTGGTGATGAATACGTTGAGTTAAGATTGGATACTTCGCCCGAGCAGTTTTATTCGAGTCATTCCCCTGGTCTGGTTAGGATTATCAGGGAAGCCATGCTTAGAAATAAACCGCTATCGCCGGCCTGCCAAGCAGTTATTAAATCTGAGAGATCAAACCTTTTCTCATCCTGTAACGAGTAACCCGAAATTCCCAAGCGACAGAGAATTTTAGGGAAAAGCTCCAGCAGACTTCTACTTAAGCGGCGCTTATTGAAACCCTCATCTTAGATACTATTCTCAAACCCACCGGGAAGTTGAGCGAGCATCCGGGTATGAAGGCCTTCATCTTCAATCTGTGCGTGAGCGCTGGAGAGATTATTCTTTGGCTCATCTCCATGCCCATGGGCGCGCAGGTTTACTTCGAGATTGCAATCCTGTATGGATCGCTGGAATTGATGTTTCTACTTCCGCAGCGAAGAAGCGGTCTTATCCTAATAACCACAGCTTAAAGCGTCCGACGGCCTATAAGAAACTACACACTGCCTTTACAGAGGGTACGGCTTCTCATAGTTTCGCCGTCATTATGACAAAACTAATCGTACTTTCTCTTATTTTTTCTACCTTCATGACTGGGATCGCCGTGGCCCAAGAGCGCGCTCCTGAGCAGGAGATTAACGTTGCTCAATGCGCCCAGGACATCGCCGATTTTAAACATAACGGCGTGGCCGGGGTCCACTATGCGACGGAGATTCTCAAACAATTGGTGCGCAAGGAAAAGGACCTGCAGCTCTTGAGCACGGAGTGCCGCAGCTACGTGAGCACGAACAAAAAAACCAAGGTCTCGCGCGAAGACCAACTCCTCGCGCTTGGGTCGCTGAAGTCAAAGCTGCAACCTGAAGTGTACTTCTTCTTGAGAGGGGCGATTCGTCCGCTCATCGCTTGCACCAAAACGAGAACCCGGCTTCACCGCGTGTGCCGGAGTGCCACGGGGAAGAGCTGGTATGAGACGGGAGTGCATACCCAAACCCGCAAGCATAAGGTCATCTATCGCCTGGGCCACAGCGAAGTCTTGAGTGGCATCATCGTGCGCGGACCTCAGGACTATGTCAGCGAAGAGGATCTGGAGTACATCAAGTCCCTGCCGGAGTCTTTTGTCGGAACCGCCTTAGAAAACATCGAAAACGAGCTCGAGGCCAAGTACTTGCGCCTGAAGATCTTCATGCTTCCGAAGAGCACGCGCTTCATCGAGCACTACTTCACAAGATAAGGTTCGGGCCTGCGGGCTACTGCCACGCCGGCCGGAACGCGAGCCGATCATCCTGAGCATG
>JAIXOY010000072.1 GCA_027486525.1 Pseudomonadota bacterium | reverse complement strand
GACGGTCCCTTCGTGCATCACAGGGACGGCGAGTTCTGACTCGACGACTTCGTCGCGTTTTGAGTGCGCCGTAATGGGATCGCGTTTAACGTTGTTAGACCAGTAGGCGCGCTTCATACGAGAAACGTAGCCTGAGAGGCCGATACCTTTGGCGAGGATTGAGCCTTCGGTGGAGAGACCGTTTTCAGCGACCAGGCGGGTTGAGCCGTCTGAAATCACTTCGAAAACCTGAACCTTGTGTTCGCTTGAGAGTTGGAAGAAGTAACCACTGATCTGTGAGAAGAAGATGGTCTCGTCCAAATGACTGAGCAACTGAGTGCAAAGTGTATTAAGTTCGAGGGTTTGCGTAGAGCTTTTCATGGTTATCTCCTTGACACTAATAAAAGTGGTAAGCCACATTTTGTGCAATGCGTAACTATGAAAAGAGTACAGGATGCCTAAAAATATTACAAGACTAATTTGCTGCGGTGTTTAAAAATTAAACGATTTTTCGCCTAAAATCAGCTAGTTGGTCCACCTTGGAGTGAAGGTACGCCCGAAATCCTGGGTCAATTGCCCCAAAACCTCCCCGTCCCTGTTCATTATGTAGATATCTTGGATGGCCTTGGTGCGAGAGAGCACCCGTTGAGAGGTAAAGATCACGAATTCGCCGTCTGGAGACCACCAAGGCTCCTCATTGGAGCCAAAGTTCTTGGTCAAACGGGCCAAGTTATTGCCCTGAGCATCGATGCGGTAGAGGTCAAAACCATTATCCACCCACGAGGTGAAAACGATAGATCTTCCATCGGGTGAGTAGCGAGGAGACGCGTTGAACTGTCCGACGAAACTCACGCGGCGAACGTTCTTATCGTTGTCTGGTCCGTTGGGATTCATGATGTAGATATGCGCGCGGCCTGCACGGCTGGAAAGAAAGCTCATGCTATTTCCATCAGCCGTCACGGTTGGATCCACATCTTCTGCGTAGTGAGTGGTAACCTTCCGCAGCTTCTTCGAAGCGAGATCCATCTCGTAGATGTCGGCGTTGCCAGAGGTCGTGAGGGTGAAATAGATACTCTTGCCGCTGGCACTATAAGCAGCGCCGGAGTTCACGCCCGGATGACCTGAAACAGTAGAGAACTTTCTCGTTTCGCGATCATAAATTTTGAGGTCGATGTTTTTGTTTTCTTTACCCTTCCGATCACCGGTCATGTGTGACTGGATCAAAGAGAAAATGATGAAGCGATTATCCGGCGAAATCGCTGGAGAAATCACCGTTGAATTGAAGAAGGTCAGGCGCTCAACACGGCGGCCATCGAAGTCCATGATGTAGAGTTCTTTGCGGGTATCTTTCCCCATCGTCGAGCGATCCGACACGAAGACGATTTTTTCACGGAAGATGGAACCCTTACCAGTGATACGACGATAAATCGCATCGGCCAGCTTATGGCCCTCATCACGAACTTTGGTACCTTGCGCACTGACTGAATCTTTGCCCAGTGATTTACCGGCCTTCATGACTTCCGTGCTGATCTCAACACCAGGGCCTGAACCGGAGACGGTGAAGTTCACCATGTAATAACCCGAGGTGCTATCGGTGGTGCCGATTTCAAAACGGTGTTTATAGAAAGCGAAATCATTCTTAATGAGAGACAGGACTTCCTCCAGCACCTTCTGCTGACCGGCATTGAGGGAGCCGGAGATGCGCGGCTGAGCAAAGGTCAGTTGGTCTTTTGCATCAAGAGCTTCACCCACGGCGATGACGGAGACGGCGGCTTCATTTTGCGCCCAAGCACTTGATAGAGAAAACAACAGCACAAGAGAAAAAAGAAACTTCATAGAAAACTCCTTCACAGAGGGAAGCCCAGAACGATGCCACGAGTGGCAAGTTTCGGAGCGGCGTCAACGGGTGGTGCTGGAAAAGGTGACGAGGCCCGCACGGCCCCTTCAGCTAAAGCATCGTACTCACTGTTGCCGCTTGATTCGCGGATTTGTACTTTCATCAATTCGCCTCGTGGACCAATCCATAAATGGACACGGCACTTGAGGTTTTGCTCTTTCAAGAAACCCGGCAGGCGCCAGTTCTGGCGAACCTTCTCGGGCAACGTTTGCACGTAGCCTACGAACACAGAATCGGCCATGTCACTGTTGTTCCCCACCAGCGCGGTGCCTTTGCTGAGGCGGTTGCCCTCAATGATAAGGCTATCCAGGCCGGCCACTTTGCCACCCTTCTCGCCTTTCTTCTCTTGGGCCGCCGGCTTCACTTTCTGGGTGCTGTAATTTTCTAAGAATGAGGTCAGCGATTTTTTCGGTTTGCTATCCGGGATCACCAAATCATCCGGCTTCACGACATCCTTAGCTTCTTCGACTTTGGTGGCTTCTGCTTGCAAAGGCTTTTCCAGAGGAGCATCAGTCGGCAGCTCCATCTGGCGCAACTCTTCGATGGTGAACTTAGGCATGCCCACGACATCGACCCTCACGGAGGCACTCAAAATTTCCAGAGGAGCATTCTCGGCACCACTCACGACACCGAGCACGCGCGCGGTGATGAAAGCGATCATGATTAGAAAGATATGGAGAGCCACGGCCAGCATGAAGCTGGATTTGAAGTCATCAGATAACCATTGGCGGTCCCGTTCTAAGACGTCCACTCTTACCCCTGGTTTTTTTCGATTTCAGTCACCAAAGCGATGTTTGAGATGCCCGCGTTTTTAAGCGCAGCAATCAGCTTGGCCACTTTTTCATATTTAAGCGCGTAGTCCGCACGCAAATAAATCACATCGGTCTTCGCGGCTTTTAACTTCGCTGCCACGGTTTTAAGCAGACTATCCCGCGCCACTTTCTCTTTTCCTAAGAAGAACTCTTCACCAGCAGTGACAGAAAGGATGACCATCTCCGGGCGAAGATTCAAATTGTCGACTTTGCCGGTCTTGGGAAGCTTGAGCTTCACACCACTGAACATCATGGGGGCGGTGACCATGAAAATCACCAATAACACCAACATGACGTCAACCAATGGAGTGACGTTGATCTCTGAGACGGGGCCTTTACGGTTACCGCTTGAGAAAGCCATGTTGAATCCTAATCGCGACGGAGCACGATCAAGGAGCGCTCCACCAGGTTAAGGAAGTCTTGTCCAAAAGCATCCATCTGTCCTGACATGCGGGTCAGGCGAGTGCTGAGTGAGTTGTAAAACCAAACGGCCGGAATCGCAGCCGCCAGGCCCACGGCCGTGGCCACGAGGGCCTCGGCGATACCGGGAGCAACGGCTTCGATTGAACCGCCGCCGCTCGCAAGACCAGAGAAGGCGTCGATGATGCCCCACACAGTCCCGAACAAACCAATGAACGGAGCGATCGATCCGATCGTCGCAAGTGTGGCCACGCGAAGATCGAGTTTCTCCTGAGCCTGTGCGAGACCGAGCTTCAAAGCGCGTTCGACGGGAACAAAGTTTTGTCCCTTGAGGTATTCAGAAAGTTGATGCTTGTCCTGTAGCTTTTCGTTGAGACGGTTAATCTCTTCGTAACCCTTGCGGTACATGAGGCCCATGGTGGACTCGTGGTTGCCGATCGCCGCTTGGAAAAGTTCACCCATGCTGGCGTTGCCGCGGAAAGCACCGAGGAATTGCTCATTGGCTTCATCAACGGTTTTGAGTTCTTTGATTTTTTGAATCACGATGGCCCAGGAGACCACAGAGCAAACAACTAAAAGAAGAAGGACGAGTTTTACAACCGGGCCTGAATGCCAAAGGATTTCCCAAATGTTGAGATTGCTGGTCATATCACACTCCTTTGTGACGCTCCTGCTGTGTTCCTAAGTGAGGAAAGGCCAGCGCAAGCGATGACGGTAACAATAGTAGGCCCACGATAACATCCAAATAACTAGAAGGAAAGGCGCTGAGGGAAGATGCGTGAATTTGAAGGGAGCGAAATCTGCACCCCAGATGGGATCAATACCGAAAAGTGCGCCCATCGGAGCAGCGAAGAGTAACAAATAAACCGTCACATCACCCCAGTGTTGAAAGCGCGGGCCCGAGACCATCAACAGAGCAAGAAAATGCAAATGCATGATGAGAGATGTACCAAAGTAATCCGGCACCACGAGCCGAAAGGCGATCCAAAAACCTGCGACATAAAGTGCAAAGCGCCAGCGCTCACGTCGGCCGTCAGTGATGGGAAAGAGATCTTGCAGGATGGCGAGGCAGAAATAGTCCACCATCAGCCAAAGGCCTAGGCCTAAGAACGCCACGATGTGATAGCTCGAATAGGGACTATTCTGGGACTGAACAGCAGGTCCCCCGAGAACCAAAAACGCCAAGGTTAAGAAAGCCGTCACTACGATCGTTCGACGATCCGGCATGCGCCATTCTTCTTTGAAGAATTCGCGCACACTTCGGGGACGATACAGCCGCACACGCAACAGCCGGTGCACCACCCAGACGGCAAAGAGTTTTGCCACGACGGCAAGCTCCCACCCGTTGTTATGAACCCAGCCCTCGACGAGCGAGAGTTCGTGGTCGAGCAAGAAGTGGAAGAAGGCTGCGATGGAAGTAAGAATCACATGGCACGTGACCTGCACGAAGATGTAGAACCCCCACCACCTTAAGTTGCGGTAGAAATCCTGGTCCAGCTCAGAGGCTTTCACGGAACTTTTTCTTCCGGGGCCAGCCAACGGATTTGCATTTCCGGTGACGGGTAAAGCTTCAGATAATCTGCGAAAGCAGGATTCCCCTTAACCAGGCGATCGATCTTCCCCAAGAGCCGCACGTAGGAGTTCCACAGCTCTGGGTGGGGCTTCAAGAGAGCGTCCATCTTCTTGGTGATTTGGAATTGTTGCTGAAAACTAAACCCTTTCTCGGCCAAGAAGCGCGTGTAGGCCTTGCCTACTTCATGCATCGGCGTAAGATCGGGTTTGCTGCCCATGAAGTTTTGCCCCACGACTTCCTTGAGCTTGGCAGGCCGTGAGTAATCCTTCAGCCAGCCTTCTTGGAGACGCAGAACGTCTTCCAGGAGAAGAAGAGATATTTCGAGTTTACTCAAATCCATACTGCGCACGAACGGCACGGAGAAAAGGAGGCAGTATTCCTCATCTTTCCAAGGAAGGCCCAAGTGCCCCGGAGCAGGAGAATCAATCGCTAGGAGCCGGAAGCGTTTTTGGAGCATGCCCACGGATCGTAGAATCGTAGAGAATGATTCCTGTAATCCGTAGTCTGGGCGATCAAAATCCCAGCGCAAGAGTGGGGCTTGTTTCACCAACCATAGCTCCGCCGACAAAGGCCAAAACTCTTCTTCCGTCGGCCAGATGTAGCGCAGTTTTTCTTCTTCGCCGCGGATCTCTTTGATTTTTACGACTTCCGTTTTCTTCCGTTGAACTTCTTGCAGCAGTCCGTCTTTCTTCAAGACGTCTTTCACGTTCTGAAAGTCCACGACATCCAATTCTTTTTCTTCTGGCAATTTGCTGTCTTGAGCAAGAGCTGAGAAAGCGATGAGGGCACTCAAAAATACATATCTCATGGGCGCGCCACTCCCTCTTCCCAGTGATCGTGCAAACGACCCCAGTAGTAGAGTTCGGAAAGATCCAACGAGAGCGCATCGAAGAATTTAGGATAACGGGCCTGGAAACAATCCGGTCGCGAAGCCTTGAGATGCTTCTTCCACACAAAGCCTTTCCAATCCGCCACTGCGACGTAGGCCCAGTCCTCACCGATGACAACTTTACTGTCTTCGATCACCTTGAGGGGATGGCCGCATTGAATCGTCGTGAGACTGGGTGAAGTGCGTGCTGGCGATTGATGCACATGACCCAAAAGCGGAATAAAATAAAACACTCCGACCGGCTTATCTTGAGCCATCGCAAGCGAGCAAAAGATGAGCAAGGGCCATAACATCTTCATCACACCTTCCAGCGGAATTGGATAGTTTCCCAGTTGTGGCACTGCGGACAGCGCCAGAAAATTTCATCCGAGTTGTAGCCACACTGCGAGCAGTAATGGCGCGTGAGAGAGCCGGAGAGCGTATTAAGCAGCTGCTGGGTTTGCACCAAAGCTTCGTCGCTCTTACCAACGGCGATCAAGAGCTTGATGTACTCCATTTTGAGCACGTCACTCTGGCCGTGATTCTTCATCCAGCGATCGAGCAGTTCGAAAGCTTCTTGCGGACGTTCATTGGCCTTGAGCAAACGAATCTTTGACAGGACCACGGACGGAGCACTCATCAGATCGCCATCCTGCATGTCGAGGAAGGTGCGCTTTAGAGTGTCGAGTCGTTGGGCATACTCGCCCGGCTGGGGTGCACCCTTGTGAAGCTCGTCGAGCGAAACGAAGAGGAACGACGAGAACATCGGATGCTCTTTCAAAAGTTCCATCAAGAGCATGTTGGCGTCTTCCATCTGCCCCTGCACTAAGTGCAACTTCAGTCGAAGAATTTTCGCCGACACCGAGGGCGAGAAGCGGAAAGCATCGTCGAGATCTTCCATCGCCTGCCGGAAGCTCCCCTTCTCGAACTGCGCTTTGGCTTTTTGCACCAGGATGTGCGAGATGGTCTCGCTCTGGTTTTCGTGACCAACCTTCGAGAGCATGATGCGGTAGTTGTAGGCCTGGTCCCAATCTTCCGTGTCTTCGTAGATGCGGCACAGGTTCTGAATGACGTCGTGTTGATCGCGATTGATCTTCAACACGTCCTTGTAGGTTTCGATCGCCTTGTCGACGAAGCCACCCTTATCAAAATCCACCGCCAGCTCTTTGAGGGCCATCAAACGAGTCGCTTCTGAAATACTTTCACGAGCGATCAACGAGCGGTGAATGGCGATCGCTTTCTCAATCTCACCGTTGGAGCGGAACAAGCCGCCGAGGGCAAAATAGGTATCGATGGTTTCGCGATTAAGATCGACCGCGTTCAAGAACTCTTTAATCGCGAGGTCTTTATTTCCTGAGATCAAGTACTGAGTCGCACTCAGGAAGATGCGCGACTGCGCTTCGAAAATGCTGTGACGGTATTTTTTTGAGAGTTTAACCGCGCGGTCACGTTCAATCACGTAGTGATAGATCAATACGATGGTGATCACGACTGCGACCACCGTCAATGAATTATCTCGGATCCAATTAAGTGCGAGCGGCCAATCCATCAGCGATTACCAAGGAAGAAGAAAGGCTGGGCCGGATTTTTTCACCAGCGCCCCGCGGATATCTGCCAGAGTTTCTTCGCCCTCGTTCAACAGGTCAGTGAAAGACATGCGTTTCTTCTTCGGTTTCAAGAAACGCAAACCGGCCTCCCCTTTGAGCTTCTGGTCTTTGTGAATGCGACGACCGGCTTCCCAGAGCCCCGCTAACTCATCGACCAAACCAATCGCCAGCGCTTCTTCGCCGTTGAAGATTTGCCCTTGAGCAAATTCTTCTGGTTTTTTGAGCAGGCGATCTTCACGTACCTTGACGATGTCCGAGATGAATTGCTTGTGTGTCACGGCGAGGCTCGCGGTGAGGATCGAGCGCTCCTCGTCGGTCATCGGACGGTTTGGTGAGCCGATATCTTTGTACTTACCCGCTTTGATCAAGTCGGGTTTGTACTTTGCGAAGGCGAACAACTCGGAGAGATCGGCGAACTGCATGATCACGCCGATGGAGCCGGTGAGAGAGCCTGGGTTGGCGTAGATTTTACGACAGGCGGCCCCGATGTAGTAGCCACCGCTGGCAGCGATACTGCCGAACGAAGCAAAGACCGGCTTCTTCTTATCAATGCGGCGAACTTCCTCGTAGATTTCTTGCGTCGGAGCGACGGCTCCGCCCGGACTGTCGATGCGCAAAAGGATAACCTTGATGCTTTCTTCTTCTTCCGCTGCGTGAAGCAGTTGCACGATTTTCTTAGACTCCATGATGGCGCCTTCGATGGTGATCACGGCGATCGGCCCGTCTTCATCGCCCTTCATGGCCTTTGAGCTCAAGTCAGATGTATCGCGGAGGCTGGAGATGGTGAAAAAGGCGAACACCATGAACACCACGAAGAGAACCGTGATGAGAGCAAAAATTCCGACAATACCTTTCGATCTTTCGCGTGACACAAAAACTCCTCCGCTAAGTTTTTTCAGATGGTTAAGTATAACCAGGGCGGAGATGAAAGGGGAAGCGATTGAAGAATTAGAGCGAAGTGCATCTCTGAGACATCGTCTCAATTTCTTTGCGAACGCGCTCCGGCAATCCCCAGCGAGCGCGGCCAGATACACGAGCAAACTCACCTGAGAAATCAAGGGCGGTGGCACTATCGTCGACGACGACCAAGAATTCGTCATTGGTCACGTTCGCGGCATCAGACCAGTTGTGAGAGCCGAAAATGACTTTACGAGAGTCGACCACAGCGAACTTGTGATGGAGAATATCCCCACCGGCCAAAGACGGTTGTCCGGCCTGAGCTCTGTTCGAACGCCAAGGTGCGTTACCTGGCTCAACAACACAATCAGCATTCGGCAAAGTCACACCCAAAAGATCGAGTAATTCACTGTAGGAACGGAAAGCAAATTTTGGCTCAACCAGCACCGACACGCTTGCCTTCGTGCTTGCGACTTTCATGGCATCGGCCAGCTTCTGTTCGGAGAACACAAACAACGCCGCTTCGATGCTCTTCTTGGCCGATGAGAGTGTTTTTGAAATCAACCCGTTGCTGGTCATGTCCCACACCACTCCACGCGACGACGGGGAGAACTGCACGATGAGTTTCTTACCACCAACAGTGACGGTGCGGGCACCACGGAAAGGCTTGTTCATGCCGAACTTCCCTTCCCAGAGGAACGAAAACTCTTCGCTGAAAATTTTTGCCAGCGGAGCTGACTCAACAACCATTAAGCCATTGGCGTTACCGCGAGACGCGGGAACACCCACATCGCCGTGAATGCAACTCGGAGTGAAGTTCGCGGAGCTGATGATCACGCGCTTGCCGTCGATCACGACGAACTTATGGTGCATCAACCCTGAACCGGTTGAGCCGTCTTCGGTGTCATCGATGAGAGGAATTTTCGCCTGCTGAAGAATGAAAATGGCATCGCGCTCTGACATCTCCGCGCGAGTGATCTGTCCGTCACCATTGATGTCGATCAATTTCACGAGATCGCGGAAACGAGTGGCATCGTGGGTATCGGTTTCTCCCTCTTCTGGAGTGTTGGATTGGGCCAAGATGTTGTGATTGTAGTTGTTTTCTAAAACGACACGTACATCTACGCCGGCCTTGTACTTCTCAACTAGGAGATGAGCCATGCGAGGCAAACGGATTTCCTGAACGGCGATAAAGATGGTTTTTCTAGCGAGACTTAACTCCGCGAGGATGACGGCCTCAAGATCGTCTCCTTGACGCGTGATTCCACGATACGGATCAACGTATGACTGCGTGCTACGACCATTGAAATAGCTGCGGATGGTCGCATGGACACTCGAACTTGCAATAATCAAACCGAGCAAAAGCGTTAAACGCATGAAACTCCAGCACAATTAGTCAGACTTATAAGTGCGGTGATTCTGGCTTATAGGTGTGAAGACGTCACGGAGTATTTCCTGACTCTCCATGACAATTACTGTCTTTTGTCCTCTCAACCCCTCGTTTTTCCGAAACTTTAACTTTCCCTCGAATCACCGATAAGATTGTATGAAGCCCCATTCACTTGGGGTCAACCAAGGGATGGTTATGGTTTGGAAAAATCTTGTTGTTTTGGCCGGTCTGGTTTGGTTTGCCCAAGCTCAAGCTGCGCAGCCCGTTATCGGTGAAGACATCGATGAAGCACTTCAACATAAGTACGAAGCCCCGCAAGCACAGAAAGCGCAAAAGCGTGACGTCGCCCAGCAAGGCAAATCACCCGCGGCTGTTACTGAGGAGCAGGAACCTGAAGTGAAGTATTGGCGTTGGTCGGACGACTCGGCGAGTTCTCGTCCCAGAGATTAAGCCGCCCGTCTTCGTAGGCACTCTTCAGCTGGCCACAGGCCGCTAAGATATCCGTGCCTTTCGTCGTGCGCACCGTACAGGTGATCCCGCGAGATTCCATTTGTTGCATGAACCAGAAGACCGTCTTTTCCGACGGTCTTTTGTATTTTGAGCCAGGAAACTCATTGAACGGAATGAGGTTCACTTTGCTCTCGCCCTTCGGCAGCAAGCTCGCAAGTCCTTCCACATCAGCGATGCCGTCGTTCAAGCCATCAATCAACAAATACTCATAAGTGATACGACGGTGAGCTTTCAAAGGAATGGTTTTGATCGCTTTAAAGAGACGCTCGAGATCATACACTTTATTAATCGGCATCAATTCTGTGCGCACGTCATTATGGGCCGCGTGCAGAGAAATGGCGATGTTCACGGGCGGGAATTCGATCAGCTTCTCGATGGCCGGAACGAGTCCCGACGTTGAAAGTGTGATACGTCGCTGACCGAGTCCCATGCCCTTGGGCTCGAGGTAGATCTGCGTGGCCTTCTTGATGTTCTCGTAGTTGTGCAGTGGTTCGCCCTGACCCATGTACACAATGTTCGTGAGGCGAGCGTCTTCACCCACGTTCTTGGTGAGCCATTCTTGCGCGGCCAGAAACTGCCCGACCACTTCGCCTGGTTTTAAGTGGCGCTTCAAACCCTGAGTAGCGGTGTGACAAAACGTGCAACCGATGGCGCAGCCGACCTGCGAAGACACGCACAATGTCAGGCGATCGCGAGCGGGAATGGCCACCGTCTCGACCGTATTGCCGTCTGCGAAGCCGACGAGAAACTTGCGAGTGCCATCGACCGAGAGACCTTGCCACACGACCTTCGGCAAGCGGAAATCGTAAGACTCGGCTAACCAAGCCCGCGTGTCCTTGCTCACATTGGTCCACTCGGCCGGGTCACGGACATGCTTCTTATAAACCCAATCATAGATCTGGCCCGCCGAAAATTTATTCAGCCCGCGTGCCACGAGCACGTCGGTTAAATCAGTTAAGGTGAGGTCAAAAAATGAAGGCAACATAGGGCCCGAGATTAAGCCTGTGGGCGCTCCCCGTCTAGCATGGAAAAATTACTCACCTGGCAGTCAAAGACCATTCTAAGGAAGTAAGGCACCAATATCCAACCCCCTAGGAGCGCTCATGAAAGCCTTGGGCCCGAAGCAGAAACCTGCTTAAGCAACACAGCTCGAGAAATGAGACGGCAGATCGTGAGGAGATCTTTTACGACTTACGGTTGTTGTTGAAGAACTTTCCGAACAATCCTGGACCGCGATTGATGATATCGGGGTTCGCTAGGTTTAGGCCGTAACGACGGTAGATTTCCCGAAAGGCACGCACGTCTCGGGCCGCTTCTGCTCCGATGTTGTAGTCCTGCACTGAGAGCACAAAGACCTCGGGAGCTTTCACCAACTGACAAACACCCATGGCAAAGTCTTTCAAATCGTCCAGTGACGTGAAGGTCACGGGATGAGTCGCGGGACGATTGAAAAGCTTCACATACATCGTTTCCTGAGATTCCGCTGTGACAGGACCGGCTTCCGAGAAAAAGTAGAGGATGCGGTAGCGACCAGCGAGTTCGGGGAACTCCGAATCGACGTCGTGGCCGAAGTGGTAGATCAGATTGATGGCGAGACCTTCTTTCATATCATCCTTCGAAATGCCCGAAATCGAGACTCAACCAACCCCCTGCCATCACCTCTACGTCGACTCCCATGGGAGTGCTCTTCGCCTGGG
>JAIXOY010000128.1 GCA_027486525.1 Pseudomonadota bacterium | reverse complement strand
GCGAGGCTGGAGTAGTTGTGTATTTTAGTTTGTGCCGACCAAAGGGCGACAGCAACGAGAGCAACGAGACCAAAAGCACTGAGAAGAGATCTGATCATGGACCTACCTTAAAACAGTTAGGACCATTTCAGCACGTACGAAATGCATTTGACTAGGGGGGCTGGCGGATCACGCCAAAAAGATTCTTATTTATTATTAGATATATCGCTGATGATCGACAGGATGCGCGTTAAGTCACGGGGCTTAAACAACACTTCTTTAATACCAATCTGCTTTAACTCGAGTGGATCCGCACTGAGTTCTCCGGTCAACATGATGAAGTGACCCGACCACGTATTTTTAATTTTCAGAAAAAATTCGAGGCCACTCATCAGAGGCATTTTAAAATCACAAATGAGGATCTCCGGGGGAGATTGCTTGATGATTTCCAGCGCGTGAAACGGTCCGTCGAACGCTGTGACGTGGTAGCCATCGCGCTTGAGTAGGTACTCGAGAATGGTGCAGATCTCTGGCTCATCATCGATCACCCAAACATTCATTCGAGCTGTCCTTCTCGTGAAAGAGGAAGTCGTATCACAAAAGTGGTGTGGGCGGATTTTTCATCGAGATAAATCTCTCCCTGGTGATGCCTGATGATTGTGGCTGCGATCGAAAGGCCTAGCCCTGTACCTTTCCCCGGGAGCTTGGTGGTAAAGAACGGATTAAAAATCTTATCTCTCACGTCCTTCTTCATCACCGGGCCGGAGTTGCTGATCTTGATCAGTGCATGAGGAGAGAGCTCTTGCGAGCAGCTGACGTTGATCCACGCGTCGGCCTGACCCTCGGTGGCATCGAAGGCATTGTTGACAAGGTTGAGAATGACTTGCGAGATCTCTACGGGACGGCAATCAATCCATGCCTCACATTGATAGCTGACATCGAGTCTTACGCCATGACGCTTCAATCTCTCGCGCACCAGGTCCAATGAACTTTCGATTGTTTCTCGGAGATAAGCGGGTTGGAAAGCATCATGGGCGCCATCACGGGAAAGATGTTTAAGACTGTTAACAATTTTCGCGGCCCTCTCGGTAGAGACGTTAAGAGCGAGCATGATGCGCTGAAATTCTTCTGGCTTCATGTCGCCTTGCTGCCATTCGATTTCGAGAATTTTAAGATATCCGGCAATGATCGAGAGGGGATTGTTCACTTCGTGGGCAATCCCGGCGGCCATTTCACCAAGGGAAGCCAGCTTAGAGTTTTGGATAGATTTTTGTTTTTCCAGCTCCAACTCTTCGGCCTGCAATTTGGATTCGGTGATCGGAGTGGCGGCTGCAAAAACTAGTTTAGTGTCCTCGTCTAGAACGGCTCTCCACTCCAGGAGGACGGTACTGCCATTCTTGTGAATGTAGTGGTTACGCAGTCCTTTGATATCTGCTCCGTTGAGCACTGCCTGGAAGGCGGATTCCGAGGCAGGTTTGTCTTGTTCAACGAGAAAGCTGGTGAAAGGTGTGCCTCGCAGTTCACTGATGGATCGACCAAGAAGCTTTTCCCATTCCTTACTCAGGGCAAAGACATAACCCTCGCTCGTAATAACGAAACAAAGATCACCGGAGAGCTCAATGAGTCGTTGGGCCACAGAACCCAGCTGCAATCTTGACACAGCTGACAGTATAGACAGTTCAAGTGAGATTCAGGTGTGAATTTTTTTGTTCAGACCGATCTTAAAGTTAGCTTAAGTCCCATTTCACGGGGCATTACGCCTCATGCTTTTTCTCCCGCAGACATTTCAACTACTCATCGCTCCGCCGGCCTGGGGCAAAACACAACTTTTCAAAAACTGGATAGCAGAGGGTGAGACTAGGTTTTTGCTCATCTCTCCTCTACGGGCCCTGGCCACTGAAATCCAGCTGAGTTGTCCCGGAGCTTGGGTGGCGCTACCCGAAGAATTGCTTTCACTCGATTGGCAGGCCTTGGCGACTGAGAGGCCTGATCTTGTCGTCGTGTGGGATGAAGTTCATCTGGTCTGTGAATGGGGCCTGAGTTTTCGCCACGCCCTCCTGGAAGCTTGGTATGGGTTTTGTTTGTCCGGCCTCGCGGGCGTGGGATTGACCGCCACACTAACTCCGTCGGTGGAAACTTTTCTGCAAGAAATGCTCAAAGAGAATCACCACCACCTGCTGGTGGGCGATGCGGGGAATTTTCTTTTCAAGCATCGGCCCACGGCGTGGTGGTGGGCACCGCGCGCCTGGTTAGAAGAAGTGCTCCAGGAGGGCCTGCCAGGAAGAACGCTTGTTTTTTGTCATCATCGCCATGAGGTGGATCGCTGGTGTGCTCTGTTAAACGGGAAGGGGATTCGAGCGTGGGGATGTAAGGGGGGCGAGACGCGCGAGTTTAGCCAGCGCCTGAGCTCGGAACCTCTTCCCGAGGTGATCATCGCCACGTCTTGCCTTTCCCACGGGGTGAACTTGCCGGAACTGCGGCGGGTTGTGCTCCTCGACAAGAAGGCACCGGATTGGATGATTCATCAAATGAGAACACGCGCAGGACGACGTGGCGAAGCCTTTGAAGTGTGGACGATTTGGGGGGTGGGGTTAGTTCCTCTTAGACAGCGGCCCGGGGCATTGCTGAGAGCAACTGCCCAGGTTATGATGAACCGCGCTCGAACCCATTTGTCTGCGTGGTGGTATGGCCCTTGAAGGTCTGGTTGTACAAATAATTCCGCAGAAAGAACGCGATCTCATCGCGCGGATGCTTTTGCGCGAAGGCACCATGACCAGTGTCTACGTCTTCGGTGGCATGGGCGGCGGAAAAAACTCGAAGCCGCGCGTGTTTGAGCCCGGCAATCTCATGCGCATTGAAACGCGCAGTTCGAAAAGTGGCCACGCGGGCGGAGACACGCTCCACACGGTCGCCGAGCACACCTTGCTGTGGCAATCCGCGCAGATTCGCCATCATCCGCAAGGGTTCGCTCTTGCGTGTCTGTACCTTGAGATGGTGCTCAAAACGGCGCTTCCTCATCAGTCCGACAATACTCATGCTTCGCGCGAGCACGCGGGACTTTTTAATGTCGTCTCGAACGGAATTTTTTATCTAGATCAAGCTCTCGCGCAGAAAAACCTGCACTGGGAAGCTCATCTCCTGCTGTTCATGTCGAAGTTTTTGCTGCACCTGGGTGTTTTGCCCGATGAGAATGAGTGCGTTTTTTGTGGTGGCGATCTCACATCCGAAGCCATGGCCCCTTTGGTGTTAGAGCAGGGTGGCTTTGCCTGTGCTGAATGTGCAGCCCAGGTAGAAACGGAGCTAGGGGCGCCTTTGCCGGTTCGGGCCTTGTTGGCCCAAGCGATCCGCACCCGTTTTCAAGATTGGAGCAGTCTCCCGGTAACCCCTCTGGCCGTGGACACCCGGCTCATCCAATTTTGGTGTTACCACTTCCAGGTGAAATTACCCGAGGTCACCTCGTATAAGATGCTGTTTTAACGGTGTAATCTTTTCACGTCGACCCCCCGGCATCTTGAAAAATGCTACCTTTTCAGCATGAAGTTCATGGGTTTTCTTCTCATCATTTTGACCGTCGTCGGCTGTGGCATTAAGTCACAGACGAAGCCGTTGGAATCTGAAAAAGAGGACTCCTCAAGTTCGTTCCTCGATTACCGCACATGTCCGGATGAGTTGCGTATTGCGGAGATCCCCGCAGGATGGCGCGAGGTTTCGGCCCGGGACTTGATCACCGGCAAGAAAGCACATTTTGAAGTGATCAAAGCACAGGTGCTGCTGCTCACTGGTCTGGATGGGAGGCCCATCACGGTCAGCACAGAGACGACGTTTGATGACGGTGACGTGAAAGAGAATAAGATTCTCTGCCAGAATCTCACCGAGGGTGAGTTCCTCAAGTTTAACATCGAAGTGGCCCTGCATATCTCACAAAAAAATGGCTACCTCTATCGGGCTAACCGCCGAGAGGCGCGTCTCGCGAAGCTCAGTTTTGACCTCAAAGACGGAGTCGAGAACAAGGCCAGCGTCAAAGAAGAAAAGATCAACCAGCCCGGCGCGAAGGGACTCACCTCCGAGTTTCCCCTGACGTTTATGGACAGCACAGACAAAGTTGTAAAATTCTACCTCTTGCCGAGTGGTGAGCTCGAAGTTCGCAAAGGAGAAGTCGTCAAAATGAACGGACTCCACGCCGAGTTTTTTACCGCCATTCGCTATCGTGTCGTGGATTAGCCGAGGCTCTTGGCGAAGTCGAGAAGACTGGCAAAGTAGGTGTGTGCTCCCGCCGCTGATTTTTCTCTTACCACCGCACCTTGAATTCCGGCGTTGATTCCACAGGCCGCATCGATCTCTTTATCACCCAACATCCAGCAAAGTTTCGGATCCAGACCATCGCGTTGCAGGAACTCTTGGATCATTTGCGGGCCAGGTTTACGGCAGGAGCAGGCCTCGTCAGGAGAGTGAGGGCAGATACCCCAGCCCTGATAAGGTTCTAATTTATGCGTGGTCATGTCCGCATCCATGGCCGCATGAACGGCGTGAACGGCTTCAAGTGGAAAGTAGCCACGACCCACGCCGGATTGATTGGTGATGACGTAGAGTCGGTAGCCGTGCGCTTGCATGATCTTCAACGCGGCGAAGGTGTCAGGGAAATACTCAATGTCTTCCGCGCGTGAAAGATAATTTTTGTCGCGGATCAACGTACCGTCGCGGTCGAGGAAAATAGCTTTAGGAGTTTTGTTTGTCATGCCCGCCTCTCGCGGTCTAAAATGGGGACCATGCTGAATGTCCTTAAACTCATGTTGCCATACCTCCGTCCGTTTTGGAAGCAGGCGCTGGCAGCTGTACTCTTGGCCCTCCCGCTATCGGCGATCAAGGCCTATGAGGCCTACCTGGTAAAAGACATCTTCGACAAAGGCTTCTCGGCCGGTGCGAGTAGCGACGAAGCTTGGAAACTCGCCGCGATCTTGGTGGGCCTGGGAGTGATCAACTACCCCCTGCGCTTTTTCCACTATTACGGTCTGCGCATGATTGTGGACAAGTGCTCCTGCAGTATTCGCTCGCAGCTCTTTAGAAAATTCCAGGTCATGCCCGCGTCTTATTTCGCCACCACCAAGCAAGGCAACATGGTGTCCACCTTCATGAGTGACACGCACATGTTTGCCGACGCCTTCAAGAATGCCCTTGAGATCATTCGTGAACCTATCACTGCTTTGGCGCTGGTCGGAGTGGCGGTTTATCACGATTGGCAGTTAGCCTTGGTCATTTTAGTGGCTTCACCCATTTTTGCTTTGATCTTTAATAAGCTTGGTCGCCGGATCCGCAAGTACATCGGCCTCGCGCAAGGCGATGTCGCTGACATGACCCACGCTGTGAGCGAGTCGCTTGCGGGCCAGAAAATCACCAAGGCGTTTGGGCTGCAGGATTTTTTGCTGTCTC
This sequence comes from Pseudomonadota bacterium, assembly GCA_027486525.1. Classification (GTDB taxonomy): domain Bacteria; phylum Bdellovibrionota; class Bacteriovoracia; order Bacteriovoracales; family Bacteriovoracaceae; genus UBA6144. Next base: position 4,674 of record JAIXOY010000128.1, on the reverse strand, counting down.
GATTTGAGCGGCTCCAGGCGCGTTTCATTGATAATCGCAGTCGCTCCAACGCGGCCGAAGAGCATTCCCATCCGGCGGTGGAGCTTGTCGGTTCAGTGGCCTTTGCGGGGGTGATCATTTTTGCACACCACCGCATCGTGAGTGGAGAACTGACCACCGGCGGCTTCATCAGTTTCGTGGCGGCCCTGGCGATGTTCATGGATCCGGTGCGCAAGTTCAGCAAGTCCAACGCGAAGTTAAACCAGGCCCGCGCCTCTTCTGAGCGTATCCTGAAGTTACTTGATACTCCGGCCGAAGTGGATGCGGGCACTCACGAGCAGGCAAGTCTGCTGGGCACCATCGAGTTTAAGAACGTCACCTTCAGCTACGGCGAGGGAGATATCCTACGCAACTTCAATCTCACCATCAAAAAAGGTGAGAAGATTGGGCTCGTGGGATTGTCGGGCTCCGGAAAATCAACGCTCATCAGTTTGATCATGCGTCTTTACCCTGTGACCAACGGCGAGATTCTGATCGACGGCGTGAACATCAACGACTGGAAACTAGATAACCTTCGTCACCTGTTCTCCCTGGTCAGTCAGGATGTCTTTCTCTTCAACGATACGGTTCGTGAAAACCTGACGACGGGCGACGCCCACACCGAGCACGAGATCATTCACGCGCTAGAAGTGTCGTACGCCCATGACTTTGTGATGGAGTTGCCGAAGAAGCTGGAAACGCCGATCGGTGACCGTGGACTGCGTCTCTCTGGCGGTCAAGGCCAGCGTCTTACCATTGCTCGGGCCTTCCTGAAAGACCGCGACATCATGCTCTTCGACGAAGCGACCAGCGCGCTAGATAACGAGTCGGAAAAAATTGTGCAAGCCGCCCTTGAACGTGTGGCCGGGCACAAGACGGTCATCGCCGTCGCTCACCGTCTTTCTACTCTGAAGAACTACGATCGCATCGTCGTAATGAAAGAAGGGCGCAAGCTCGAAGAAGGTACGCACGAAGAGCTCATGAAAAAAGATGGGGAGTATCGTAAACTGTACGAGCTTTCGCTCAGTCATTAGTCGAGCGGCGTAGGATAATCATCATGCTCGTGCCGTAGTTTTCTCTACTCTCTTCTTTGGTGAGCGAGCGAACTTCGATCCGTCCTCCAATCAACTCCACGCAATTTTTTGTGATCGGCAAACCGAATCCGGTGCCCACTTCGCCGGCGGTCCCCGTTCGTTTCGTCGACGCGAGGGGATCGAAGAGTTCGTCGCGTGTGCGCTTCGGCATGCCAATCCCGTAATCGCGAATCACCACTTTCACCGTGTGCGCAGAGAGCGGTTCGACGGCAATGTCGATGCGTCCCCCTTCGTGAGAAAACTTGATCGCGTTGCTGAGAAGGTTGCCAAAAATTTGATGAATCAACATGGTCTCATGGCCCATCACATACACCTCACTGGCGTAGAACTTTGCGACCTGAATGTGCTTCGTCGAGAGCCGGTTTTGGTAAAGCTCAACCACCTGATCGAGAATGCTCACGAGATCGAGCGGCGCGGTCGGCACACGCACGTGGTGCGCTTCCCAGCTTTCCAGGTCGCGAATGAGATGAATGATGTTGGTGATTCGTTCGGCGTTGCGATCGATCTTCAGTCCCGCCGCTGTGGGCTCTGGATGGTGGCCTTGCGCCAGCATCTGGCCGGTGAGACGCATGATACTTAAGGGGGTCGAGATGTCGTGCACCAGAATGCGCAGGAGGTTTTGTTTTGAGACGATCTTCTCGCGCAGGTAGAGCGAAGAGATGTGCTGCTGGAGCAGAAGAAAATGCGTGAGCGTTCCGGCGCACAGTAGGAAGAGCAGCTGTTGGAGCACCATGAGCAGCACATGTCCGTCTTGCACGAGGTTCTCGACCCAGCCGAGGTGCGTTGCCCATTGACCGAAAAGGACTAAGGAAACCACGATAATGCACCAGACCGTTGCCCAGACACGGTTGGTGAGCATGCCGGCAATAATGGGAAGAAGGCTAAACCAAGCAAACGCAGATTGCCGAAAGCCGTTAATGACCCAGCAAAACATAAAAATATAAGTTGTGTTCGCTGTTAAAAGCAAAGTGGCCGAGAGAAGAACGTTGCGGCGGTAGCGATATGTTAAGAAACTCAACCAGGCCAACACAATGCAAACTTTGGGTCCCCATGTCACGAGGGATCCGCCAACATAACGCGGACCTAAGAGCGCAAACATCAGCATGACGATTTGAGAAATGCAAAAAGTTGTAAACAGTAAATGGATCTTGAACTCGCGCGTTGGATGGAGCTGTTGCCCCGGAGCGGCAAACCAGTTGAATAAATACATGTAGGCACGACGGAGGGTGCCGTTAGTGTTCGTTGAGTCCATAAAGTTAATAAGCTTTTCGGGCGTCCGCCTTCCATCTTGATCGAATGGGAATTTCTAGGCGCGATTTGCTCATTTATGGTAAAAATTTCTCCAAATTCACCCTTAGGAGTTCCTCGTGTCAGAAGAAAATCTCCAATCAATGAGCGATTTGGTCAGCCTTTGCAAAAGCCGCGGATTTATTTTCCAAAGTTCGGAAATCTACGGTGGTCTAGGTTCTTGCTGGGATATGGGTCCGCTGGGTGTTGAACTCAAAAATAACATCAAGAATGCGTGGTGGCGTTCGATGACCTTCCGTGACGATGTCGACGGAGTTGATGCCGCCATTCTCATGCACCCTCTTGTTTGGAAAGCTTCCGGGCACGTGGATAACTTCACTGATCCCTTGGTGGATTGCAAGTCGTGTAAGGGCCGCTTCCGCGCGGATCAGATTGATCTCAAAGCACCCTGCCCGACCTGCAAGGCCAAAGATTCATTCACCGACATTCGTAACTTCAATTTGATGTTCACCACGCACATGGGTGCGGTTCAAGAAACAGCCGCGGAAATATATCTTCGCCCAGAAACAGCGCAAGGTATTTTCGTGAACTTCTTGAACGTCCAATCCACCATGCGCCGGAAGCTTCCCTTCGGTATCGCGCAGATTGGTAAGGCCTTCCGCAACGAGATCACGCCAGGAAACTTCATCTTCCGCATGCGCGAGTTCGAGCAAATGGAAATGCAGTATTTCATCAAGCCCGGCACGCAAGCTGAAGCCATGGAGATGTGGAAAGAAACCCGTTTCCAGTGGCACCTCGACATGGGTCTTCGCAAAGAAAAACTCCGCTTCCACAAACACGAAGCCCTCGCGCACTACGCCGACGCGGCGTTTGATATCGAGTATGAATTTGCGCACGGCTGGGGAGAGATGGAAGGCATCCACTCGCGCACCGACTTCGATCTTAAGCAGCACATGGAGTTCTCGAAGAAGAACCTGATGTACGTCGACCAAATGGACGGCAACAAGAAGTTCATTCCGTACGTCCTCGAAACATCGGTCGGCGCTGACCGCTCATTGCTCGCCATCCTCTCAGACGCCTACCGTGTCGAGAACAAGGGTGACGCTGAGAAAGAGCGGACCGTCATGCGTTTCAAGCCAAGTCTCGCTCCGATCAAAGCGGCCATCATGCCGTTGATGAAGAAGCCTGAGCTCGAAGGCACGGCCGACAAGCTCCTGCGGGAGTTGCAGAAAGATTTCAAGTGCGACTACGACACTGCCGGATCAATTGGTAAGCGCTACCGTCGTCAGGATGAAGCGGGCACACCTGCGTGCATCACAGTGGACTTCGACACACTCACTGACCAGGCCGTCACAGTTCGCCACCGCGATACCATGGTTCAGGAGCGCATCGCTCTCGATAAAGTAAAAATGTATTTGAAGGATACCTTCAATCTCTGAGGAGTCAGCATGGCACATCAATGGGTCTACAAGTTTTCCGCGGAACTGACCGAGGGTAACAAAGACATGAAAGCGCTCCTCGGCGGCAAGGGAGCGAACCTCGCAGAGATGTGCGCGCTTAAGCTGCCGGTTCCTCCAGGCTTCACGGTTTCCACCGAAGCCTGCCTTGACTACTACAAGACAGACAAAACCATCTCGAAGGAGATTCGCTCGCAGATTGAAACCTCGCTGGCGTGGGTGGAGAAACTCACCGGCAAGAAATTCGGCGACGCGGAAAACCCGCTCCTGTTTTCGGTTCGCTCAGGCGCCCGCGCTTCCATGCCGGGCATGATGGACACCGTTTTGAATCTCGGCACCAATGACAAAACAGTCGTGGGGATGGCGAAGAAGACCGGTAACCCTCGCTTTGCCTGGGACTCTTATCGTCGCTTCATCCAAATGTATTCGAACGTTGTGCTTGGTGTGCGCGGAAGTGTGCTCGAGGCTCAGTTGGAAGACTTGAAAGAGGCCCGTGGTGTGCACGAGGACACCAAGCTCACCGCCGATGACCTGCAAGAACTCGTGCAAGTTTACAAAGACGTGTTGCTATCAGAACACGGCGTGAAATTCCCACAAGACCCGATGGAACAACTCTGGGGCGCCGTCTCTGCGGTCTTCGGTTCGTGGAACAACGCTCGCGCGAATAAGTACCGCGAGATGAACAACATTCCTCACGATTGGGGAACAGCTGTTAACGTTCAATCCATGGTGTTTGGGAACTTGGGTGACGACTGCGCCACGGGCGTCTGCTTCACCCGTGACCCGAGCACGGGAGATAAGAAATTCTTCGGAGAGTATTTGATCAACGCTCAGGGTGAAGACGTGGTGGCGGGTAT
>JAIXOY010000270.1 GCA_027486525.1 Pseudomonadota bacterium | reverse complement strand
TCATTCTGATTGGTCTTTTAGGGCTCGCAGCTTGCAGTCAGAAAAGCGCCAAGGTGAAGCTCGAGCTCACGTCATCATTTGCGTTCGGCGGAAGCGCCACTCAGGCCGTCTCCGAGGGTGGCTTGATGGTGTGGGGCCTGTCGAAAGATGGCGATAGTTTTTCGCGCGTGTTGAATAACAGCGATGCGATCGAGCTCGAGATCCCCAACGGCGAGTGGACCTTCACGGCGGTGGCGTGGGACAGCGGAATCATCGGCGGTGCCACCCTCAAAGAACTCGACAACGATGCGCTTCGCTGCGCCCGTTCCGACGTGATGAATCTCGAAGGAAAAGACGTGCAGGTCAGCCTCGAGCTCACGACCACGAACTGCGCGACCTCGAGTTTTAGTGGTGGCATCGCAACCGCACAAGCATCCCTTTCTCTGCATCTCTGCCAGAGTAACCAAGACATTCAAGGCATCAACGATGTGTGCACCTACGATGCGACAAACGCCAACAGAAAAAGCGACAAGGCACCCGTGCGCTCTCTGCGCTTGAAAATGGTGGAGTATGACAAGATTGGGAAGGCCACCAGATTGACAGGCAAGTCCATCTCACGATGTGTGACTGTGCCCGTTGGGTCTATGTCGGGGGTTTGGGCGGGGACCCCGCCAGATATCAGTGTTCCGGTCGGCGATCCGAGCAAGCCAGAAGAGAATCCGTTTCGCATGGAGCTCGAGCTGTATACCGTGAATACGAACTGTGACGCCTTATCTGAGACACCATCGCTTGTACCGCTTCCACAGGGACTTGCGTCACCAGCGCAAAAGTTTTTTCCAAACTCCGGTATCCATCGAGTCTTCGTCCATGTGCCTGATCAGTTGATTTGTAATGGGCGAGCAGAGCTGGCGACCGGTTTTGCCGGCGGAGATGGAACTCCGGCCTACCCGTACCTGATTTGTAATGAGAGACAGCTTTATAACATTCACGACAATACTACGAATCTTACGAAATCATTTCGTTTAATGAAAGACATTGATCTCAACCCCTACACGAAGGGCGCCGCGAACGTGAGTGATCGCCCAGCGCAAGAAGGTTGTTGGGACATCGGTCAAACCTGGCAGCCGCTGGGGTACACTTACACAGGCTGCACTCAATCGGCAAATCCGGGTTTCGCCGGAAACTTCTACGGTGGTGGCCACAGCATCACGGGCATGCGGATGCGACTCGAGTCCCTGTCCACCGTCGGCTTCATCGGCAAGTGGGTGCCCACTGCCGCTGGCCAAATGATCACCGGCCTGACCTTCATCGATGCCGATGTCGAAGGGCTTAACGGTGTGGGTGGAGTCGTCGGCGAAAAGAGCACATCCAATATGGTAGATCTGAGCGGCATCACCATGATTCGCCCCCGCGTCGAGTCGCGCATCGCTTTTACCAGCAATGCTCTTACCGGGGCCGTGATCGGCGCCGGACAGTTCCTCAATCTCACGAATGTTTCTGTTAGAGACGGTGAGGTCCAAGCGAATGGCAGCTACGTCGGTGGAGTCTTTGGCAACCTCACTCAAAGTTCGAAGATCAGCAACGTCTTTGCCACCGGTCTGGTAAAAAACGACACGGATAACACGTACGTCGGTGGCATCGGTGGGCGCGTCAGTTTGCAGACTGGGACCACGGTCAATCTCATCTCCCATGAAGGCGTGATCGTTTCCGGTGGTAACTTCGTGGGGGGGCTCTTCGGTTGGGTGGAAGATGGTGGAGGAACAGGCATACTGTCCGATTTCTACGCCGTCACCGCCATCACGACGACCCGCGGGAATAACACCGCCGTCGGCGGGATCATCGGTAAAGCTGGTCTTACGGGATTCATCACCAACGGCTACTTCGCCGGACACATTAGCGATAGTTGCTTGTCTAGTTGTAATCGGGGACTCATCTCTGGCGCTAATTCGGCAACCCTCACGGCCCCTGCGACAGGAGTCTATGCGATCAGCTCCGCGCAGCAGGCGGTTGACGGCGGTGACTCGCTGGCGGGCGGTTCAGTTGGTTCGTTCAATAACGATCACACGAGCTCGTTCTACCTCTCCCTGCCAGGGCCCTTTGATACGAACATTTGGGTCCAGGCACAGAACGATCTTCCGCGTCTCAAGACGCAAAATCACGCGTGCAACACCCCCAACGCAAACAGAAATCTGAGCACCCAGCTAAGCACCGGAAGAGGGAGTGCAACGAACCCGCTCCTCGTTTGCCGTCATGAGCAGCTCACGCAGATCGGCGGGATCGACGAGGATTTCACGGTCTACGTGAAGCTCGCGGGTGCCGTTAACATTGCGGGCGGCTTCGCGACCCCCGATGTTCCCAGCGACGTCGTGCTCAGTGGACTGGGCGGACTCCTGTTCGGCTACGACAAAGTGGGCTCGGGGAGCGCGGGGGATAAGAGCTGGGCACCGTTTGGGGTCAATGATGGCACGATCAAAGATCTCCGCATCGCGAACACGCTCATCAGAATGACAGGTACATCGGAAGCCAACTCTTCGGTTGCGGGCCTAGTGTACAGCAACAACGGCGTCATCGACGGAGTGGACTACTTTTCGGGCTTCGTGAGCCATCTTTCCTCCGCGAATATTTCTGCGGCCGGAGTGGTCACGAGAAATGAGATCAACGGCGTGGTCCGGAACGCGAAGTTCCACGCCAACGTGGGCGGGCAGCAAAATGTCAGCGGTTTGATCTCGGAAAATTTGGGAACGCTGGAAGACAGCGTGGCGGGAGGAAGGCTCTCGCAAGCCGGTACACCTTCTCAGCTTGACCTCGTTGCCGGCATCGCGAAGTCGAACGGGGGGACCATCGAACGGGTTACGGTGGAGAGCAGACTTTCTCATCCGATGGCGGTGTCATTCGTGAGCCTCGGTGTCCTCTCGAATGCCTCGGGTGCTCTGATGACTGATATCCACG
>JAIXOY010000173.1 GCA_027486525.1 Pseudomonadota bacterium | reverse complement strand
TTTCCAAGTCGGCCAAAGCTATTTGGTTTTTGCCTATGAGTTTGAAGGCAAGATCTACACGGACGACTGCTCGATCCAGCCGATCACGGGTTCACGTTCACAGAACGTCTTCATCCGCAGCCTCGAGCGCGCTTCTCGTTTTCCGTTCTAGTTCTTGCGCCAGATCTCAACTTTCCCTAGATAGTTTCCACCTTGATCGTAGTACGGACCGCTCATGCGGTTCGTATTACGGATATCTAGCAAGATGAAGTCACCCGGTGCGGGCTCGACATAAACCTGATCTTTGCGACCAGGAACTAAACGCAAGGTTTGGTTTTCACCATTTCCAGTTGACCGCGAGTACTGCTTACCATTCGGGTCCGTCAGAATGATGCTGATGATCCCCATGAGCTTCTTGCCGTCTTCCATGTAGAAGTTCATGTCCATGGCGACCTGATCAATCCGTCCCTTGTTCTTGCCGGTCTCCCATTTAAAGCGACCTTCGAAGTTGCCACGCATTTTACGAACTTGCGGAGTCATTTTATCTGCCACCGGCGACTTGCGGTGAGTGATGAGATGATTAAGCGCCTTATCGGCAGGTGAAACGGCGACCGGCTGCGCTTCGACTTTCACCGGCTGCTGTGAGCTTGCCACCGCTGCAAGGGCCGCGCTCTCACTCGGGGTGATACTTTCCTGCGGTGGAATCTCTTTGATGATCGGTTCTGCTAGCGTTGCTTCAGGACGTTGCTGCTCACGCACCAGGCTGGCGAGAAACAGCACCACGGCCTTGCCGTAGTACTCTTCGGCGGCTTTCAATTGTGCAGCCGAGTCGCCCTGAGTTTGAATTTTCACCACACCGGCTTCGGCCCATTCTTGAGGGGCGGGAGTTTTATCATCTCTAAGTGAAGCCATGATGCCGACACCGATCAACACACCGAGGAGGAGAACACCAAGGGTCTTCATACGTACTTCTCGCTCTTGTCTTTCGACAGCACGATTTCACCTTTCGCCTTCATCGCCAGCACCACATCCATGATGCGTGTCTGGGCTTCCATGACTTCACTCAACGGCCGCGGCTTGCCCCGCAAGAGTTCGTCAACGTCGGCGCGATTGTTCTTTGAGAGGATGGAGAGAATATGATTTTTGACTTCACTGGATGAGCCGCGCAGAGCGAGACCCCAGTCATTGATGTGGGTTTCGGGCCAAAGCTTACTCATCATACTGACTGTTAGGTACTGAAGATCATCGAAAGTGGTGAGCTGTGACTTAAGACGAATCGCCATCTCCGGATCTTGCCGGGCCATGTCCGCAATGAGCGTCTGCTGAGCGGCGAGATCGAGATGCTGAAGCAGTTCCAGCGCAGCCTTGAAGCCGTCGATTTTTTTTCCGCCCGCCATCTTAGACTCCTAAGTAAGGATGCTTCGTGTTCAAGTGTTTCTTCACGTAATCACCTACTGCTGCTTCCAGCCCCATGAACTTAAACTTCGGCAGCGCTTTTTTGAATTTCGCCATGTCCGCTTCCGTGAAGTACTGGTACTGAGCACGCAAGTTCTCTGGCATGTCGATGTAACGAATGTTGGGTTCCTTCCCCATGCCGGCAAAGGTCGCGCGGGCGAGATCAGCAAAGGTACGCGCTTCGCCGGTGCCGAGATTATAAATCCCGCTCAAGCTGGGTTTCTTTTTACCGGCCGCCATGAGCTCCACCATCGCGCGGCACACATCTTTCACGTACACAAAGTCACGCTTCTGCCCCCCATCAACGTAACCTTCCCTGTGTGACTTGAAGAGTTTCACTTCGCCCTCGGCTTGGATCTGTTTAAAGCCGTGGTAAACCACCGAGCTCATTTTGCCTTTGTGATATTCGTTCGGGCCGAAGACGTTGAAGAATTTTACGCCAAACCAAAACGGCGGTTTTTTGGTTTGCTTCAACACCCACTCATCGCTGAGTTGTTTTGACCAACCGTACTTATTCAGCGGCTTCAACTTTGGCAGTGTCTTTTGATCATCGGCGTAGCCTTGATCGCCATCACCGTAAGTTGCCGCAGAACTCGCGTACACCAGTGGAACTTTTTTGCGCGCGCAGGTTTCGAACAACAAGTTGGTGTAGAGCGTGTTGTTATCGTACAAAAGATCCATGTCCATTTCCGTAGTCGCCGAGATCGCGCCCATGTGAAACACACCTTTGATCTGCGTCGGCTTCGTCCAAACCGGGTGATCCCACAGCTCGTCGGGATAGATAATTCCGGCAAATTTCAGGTCGCGCAGGTTGAGCCACTTGTCGCCGTCCTCCATCACATCGACGAGCAAGAGATCCGTAATCCCTAACTGATTGAAATGATGAACGAGAACACTTCCAATAAAGCCCGCAGCGCCGGTGATGATGTACATGTGTTGTCCCTCTTAATGCGCCTATCGTACCCGAGATTCCCCTTCAAAAAAAAGGCATTTTTCAGTATAACGACGGGCACTTAACATTATGCTCCAAAGGACACTCCATGTTGGTTGAAGGCTGGAAGATCGAAGAATCATTCCGCAACACTTTTGCCATGGGCTTTAAGGTCACGGCCCACCTTCATTCTGAGAAGAGCGAGTACCAGCAGATTGATGTGGTGGATACCGAAGCGGTCGGCCGTTTGCTGCTGCTTGATGGCAAAACCATGGTCTCGAATAAGGACGAGTTCGTGTATCACGAAGTCGTTTCGCACATCCCCTACATGGTGTCGCGCCAGTGCAAGAACGTGCTCATCATCGGCGGTGGGGATGGCGGCGTGGTGCGCGAGTTTGTAAAACACAAAGACATCGCACGCATTGATCTCGTGGAGATCGATGAACGCGTGATTGAAGTGTCGAAAAAGTATTTCCCAGACTGCACGTCTGGTTTGGCGGACCCCAGGGTCCGCGTGCTTTGTCAGGATGGTTTCGCTTTCATTAAGAAGGCTAAGTCTGAGTACGACATCATTGTCATCGACTCAACGGACCCAGTGGATTTCGCCACGGCCTTGTTCACTGATGCGTTCTACGCGGACGTTTACAATGCACTCACACCTGAAGGCATCATGCTCAACCAAACCGAGAATCCGTTCTTGGATGAATGGGGCGTGAAGGACATCTACAATAACATGCGCAAGATCTTCCCCATCGTGAAGTCATTCACGGCGCCGATGCTCGTGTACCCAGGTGTGTTCTGGACCTGGGGCTTCTCATCGAAGAAATACGGCCCGACGGATTTGAATCCGGAGCGCCTAGCAGCGATGTCTAAGATCGAACGTGATTTGAAATGGTACAATACCGAATGGCACAAGAGTGCCTTCAGCTTGTCGAACTTCCACAAAAAGACCATTGGTCAGGAATGAGTATGGAACAAAAACTTCTGCGCGAAATTGAAGGTCTTGAGAGTGCGCGTCCGTTCATCGGCACGCAGTACGCCCAGGCGATCTTCTCGAACACCACGCACTTGGTGGGCTTTTGCTTTGACGGCACCACGAGCTTTCGTCCCGGTGCGCGTTTCGGGCCAGGCGCGCTTCGTGAAGCCTCGTACGGTTTAGAAGACTACTCGCCGTACTTGGACAAGGACACGCAAGACTACAACTTCGTGACCCTGGGTGACCTGCCGATCTATCCGTCGAAGTGGCACATCACCAATGACTTCTGGATGGAGATGACCAAGGACTTGAACTTCAAGAAAGACAAGATCAAGTTCATCGTCTTAGGTGGCGAGCACTCGATCTCCTACGGTCCCATCGTGCGCCACATGGAGCAGTATCCAGACATGGTGCTCTTGCACTTGGATGCCCACGCGGATTTGCGTGATGGTTACCTCGAAGAAAAATACTCGCACGCGTCGATCATTCGTCGCGTGTTGGATCACTTCACGCCGAAGAATACGCTCATCCAGTACGGCATCCGCTCGAGCCCACGGGATGAGTTCAACTGGATGAAAGAGAACGGCACGTTGATGACGTCGCTCAAAGAGTGCTGCGAGAAGTTGGAAGCGATTCCCGATGATCGTCCGATTTACCTTACGCTTGATTTGGATTTCTTTGATCCGGCCTACATGCCGGGCACGGGAACACCAGAGTCGGGTGGCGAAGACTTCCACGGCTTCATGAAGATCCTGAAGATTTTGAACCGTAAGAACTTCATCGGCGCGGACATCAACGAACTCGCACCGATGCTCGATTCGACGAACAACTCTGCCTGCATGGCCGCCAAGGTCTGCCGAGAAGTGATGCTCGCTCTACAGAAATAGTTTCAGACTCGCTTCAGTGACAGCTATGCTTGGCTTTCACTGAGGCGGGTTTCTGACTCAGCTCCAGCTGAGACGCCGCTCTAGCTCCGATCGTGAAAATCCCGACAGTCATGAGTGCGATGGCATAGGCTTTTGGGCGGCGCTGGCTTAGCGGTCTTAGAACTCGTTTCACTAAACCTGGTGCGGCCACCATCGCCGGTAAAGTTCCAAGCCAGAAAGCCAGCATCCCAAGCATCGCTGTCCAAGGATTCTGGATCGCCACCGTCGCAGCGATCACTCCGTAGAGTAGCCCACAAGGAAGGAGGATGGAGATGAGACCCGTGAAGAAGGCCTTGGTGATTTGTGGAAACGTCCGGTTTACTTTGGTCCACATACCTTGATAGCTGCGCTGTAGAAATTTCGGCAGAGGCAGCTCGGCCTTCTGACCCCGGTAGCTTTTGATGCCCCAGAAGATGAAGAGCCCACCGACGAGGACACTGGGAAAGAGTTTCAGCCAGGACGGGGCCGTCTCGAAGCTGAAGAAGCCACCGGCAAACCCAGCGAGAGCACCGAGTGACAGATACCCCAGGAGGCGGCCCACCTGATAGCGAGCGATGTCGGCGCTACGATCACAGGTCGCTGTGACGAGGCCTCCGCACATGCCGACGCAGTGAAGACTACCGCCGAGACCCGCGAGCAAGGAGACCCAGGGAAAGAAACTATTCAACTGGTCCCACAAGATGGACCTCCTTGGTGGCGACCACACTCTGCGAGAGATGATCAAAGAGATTGATGCGAATGACCCTCGAGCCGTTCATGAGGTGCTTCGCCTCGAAACGGAAGAAGACGATGTTCTTCACTTCCGACTTCTGAACCTTCCACGGACTGATCGGCTGCGTAACTCGGATATCAGGATCTTGGGATTGCAGCTCGATCGCGAACTCACGGCCGCCTTGGTGCTTGAGTCTTACGACGAAGTGGTTGGTGACAAGCGAGTCGGAGCTCACCTGGAACGGACTCCCCTGACCGCGCAGGAGAACGATGTCCAAGTGCGTGCTGTTGCGGAAAAACAGGACGAAGCTCGAGACGAAGACGAGGGAAGCCACGAAGTAGACGACGGAGCGCGGAGTGAGGAGTCTGCGAATCCCTCCACTCAATTCGGTCTCCGAGCTGTAGCGAATGAGGCCCGTGGGCTTCTTGAGTTTCGTCATGATGTCGTCGCAGGCGTCGATGCATTGGGTGCAGGCGATGCACTCGAGCTGCGTGCCGCGGCGAATGTCGATCCCCGTCGGGCAAACTTTTACGCAGTTGTAGCAATTCACGCAGTCTCCCTCGGCGGCGCGCTCGGTGATCCCACGGCGAGGCTCGCCGCGTTTTGCATCGTAGGCCACCACCAGCGAGTTCTCGTCCATCATCACCGATTGGATCCGGCCATACGGGCAGGCGATGAGACAGAACTGCTCCCGGAACCAGCCGAAGTCGAGAAGGATGATGAGGGTCGCGACCATCGTCGCTGCGAACATGGTGGGATGGAGCCCGGGCGATCCCAGCGTGATCAAGAATAGTTCCCGTGGACCGACGAAGTAGCCGATGAAGGTATGGGCGATGTGCAGCGAGATCAACAAGTACACGGCCCACTTGAGACTGCGCTTTGAAATTTTTTCAATGCTCCAAGGTGAAGCCTCTAGCTGTTCACGTTGGCGTGCCTTCCCTTCGATGAGGCGCTCCACCTGCAGAAAGATCGCCTGGATGAAGACGGTCTGCGGACAACCCCAACCGCACCACACGCGGCCGAAGAGGCTCGTGACGAAGGCGATGAAAAAGAGTCCGGACGCCAGCATGAGAAAGAAGAGTATCGGCTCCATCCCATGCAGCGTGAAACCGAGCACGGTGAACTCGCGACGAACGAGATCAATCAATAGCGCGGGCTTTCCGTTGATGTAAAACCACGGCAACACCAGGTACAAAAGAATGAGGCCCCAGTAAACCACCTTCCGGCGATCTTTCCAGCGGCCCTTGACGTCCTCTGGATGGAGGTAGACACGATTGCCGTGCTCGTCGGTGGTGGCGAGACGTTCCGGATCGAGGTCGTAGCGATTCTTACTCATCGATGGGTTCGCCCTGTGGCGCTTTGCCTTCCGGATGGTTGGTGTTCTTGAAGGTCATGACGTAGCTGACCACTCGGTAGATGTCTTCCGCACTCAAGACGTCACCCCACACCGGCATCCCGTTCTCCTCGCTGCCCTTGTAGACGACGTCGAAGACGGTCTGCGGAGTCCCTTTGGCCAGCAGCCAGTACTTGTCTGTGAGGTTAGGTCCGATGTCTCCGCGGCCACCTTCCAAGTGGCACTGGTGGCAGTTCTCCACGTAGACCACCTCCCCCGCTTTGACGCTTTCAGGAGTTGCGTACATCGCGTACTGATTCGGATCGAAGGAACCATTCAGTCTCTTGTATTCGTCTTGGACTGCTTTGACCTTGGCGAAGTCTTCCTTGAACTCGGCGCGAAGACTCTTGCCACCCAACAGCTCGTAGTAGATGGCGTAGCAAATCGCAAAGATGATGCCGACATAAAAGAGCGTGTTCCACCACGACGGCAGCGGATGATTTAATTCCTGGATACCGTCGTAGTTGTGATCAAGCAGGAGGTGCTTCTCATCAGCTTCGACGTGGAGTTGTTCAGTCTTGCTAGATTCGCTCATGGTTATTCTCCAGAGGGATGGACGCCGCTTTCTCGTAAAAATCTTTGTTCGATCTTTTGTAGGTCCAGTAAGTATAGGCTGCGAAGCAGACGACGAAGATCACCAGGCCGGTGATGGGAACCCAGGTGAGGTCGAAGTTCTTTAGAGCTGCTTGTTTCATGGGGCCTCCGCTTTTCCGTAGTCGGTTCCGAGGCGTTGAATGTAAGCGATCAGCGCCACGACTTCTTTGTTCTGAATCTCAAGCGGAACTCCGCCACTTTCCTGCAAATCGCGGGCAATCGCCGCGGCCTGCGCTGTTGCGTCTGCGCCGCTGTTTTCAATCTCGTCGGAAGTGTAGGGCACGCCAAGCGTCTGCATGACCGCCAACTTCTTCGGAAGAGATTTGTAGTCCAGCCCCCGCGAGAAGAGCCAGGTGTAACG
>JAIXOY010000220.1 GCA_027486525.1 Pseudomonadota bacterium | reverse complement strand
GCCGCCGACGACTATGAAGATCGTCTGCGGGCGGCCGGCGGTCTCGATGTGCAGTTGCTCGGCATCGGTCACAACGGCCATCTCGGATTAAACGAACCCGGTTCTTCTATTGATTCGCGGGCACGCGTCGTCATCATCGCCGAATCAACTCGTGTGGCCAATCAAGGCTTCTTTGCTTCGTTGGCTGAAGTGCCCCGGGAGGCGCTCACTTTGGGACTTGGAACATTGAATGAGGCAAAAGAGCTTTGGCTCCTTGCGATCGGCAAGGGCAAGGCCGAGATCATCAAGCGTTTTTTGGAAGGCGAAGTAAGTGAAAATGTCCCTGCGACACTTTTGCGCTCACATCCGGGCCTGCATGTTTTCTTGGATCAAGAAGCGGCGTCGTTACTCAAGCCAATCGGCTAGATCATCAGTGGCGAGCGCGAATGGTGAAGGCTTAAACGAACGAACGGATTTGCCTTTCTGCCATTTCTCGAAGCGATAGAGTTGACCCGCAAGCATCGTCACTGAAGGCGCGCCTTTCTGAGCGAGCCACTCACTCCCGCGACGAACTGTATCCATCTGCCAACCGAGCAAACGTAAGTGATAAGGGTTTCGAATAACCTCACCGGCGTGAAACTCGAGGGCCTGCACCTGACGAAGATGCTCGTTGTCGGGAACTTCTACCAAGCAGTTGGGATTGGCCTGTGGATTCCAGTATTCGGCCCAGGCGACTGTTGTGTCGTGCTGCTTCAGACAAGCACGAAGCAACTGCGCTGTCTTTTCATGAGCAGGGTGGCGATCATGGGCGTGAGGTGCGATGACAAGAGTAGGGCTATGCTTTTTTAGTAAAGTCGTGAGCTGTGTTTTTTTCTTACCCCAATCCTCGGCCAGCACAACATTGTCCCACTTCAAAAAACGTATCGCCTTCGTGAGTTCTACGAGACGAGCTTTCTGCCGATCTCTGGCCGAACCCAATGTCACGGCCACGTTGATGACCTTCATTTTGTTTTCTGACTGCAGGCGAAGGGCCAGTGTCCCCATCAGAACTTCATCATCCGGATGCGGAGAGAGAACTAAAACAATTTTTTTAGGCTGAAAGCTGTGAACTGAGCGTGCGCGTGTTTGAGGAAGATGAAGGAGCTTGCGAAAATCTTGGAGGTGTCTTTTTAAAATTGAAAGAGACACCAATGGCCTTACAGGTGAGTGACTGTAGAGAGGACGTAACAAAAGACGATCAAGATAAGGACTGACTTAACCATGTGACTCTTCCGATAGATGTTTTCTTGAACTTACCTAAGGCCAGCGGTGGTTGTCGAGGGGACTCAAGAGAGTCGGCGTAACTCGCTAGATTCTCTTGTAGTCGTCCACGAGACGCACAATGTCATCTTCACCCAAATAACTCCCTACCTGCGCTTCAATGAGAATCAGGTCTTCACTTTCCCGGTTATCCAGACGGTGAATTTCGCCCTTCGGAATGTAGGTCGATTCATTGCGCTCGAGTGGGAATGTTTTCTCACCGACTGTGACGTGAGCGCGTCCATCTACCACAATCCAGTGCTCGCTTCGATGCGCATGTTTTTGCAAAGACAAACGTGCACCCGGTTTAACCACGATGCGTTTCACCTTAAAGTTCGGCGCATCTTCAAGAATGGTGTACGAGCCCCACGGACGGTGAGCCGTGGTGTGAATATGAGTGAGTTCAGGTTTGCGTTCTTTGAGCGTCGCAACCACGTCTTTTACTTTTTGCGCCGAGCCCCTACGAGTGATGAGTAGAGCATCCGGTGTATCAACAATGACCAGATCATCCACATCAATCGTAGCGACAAACCGTTTGTCGGCCACCACGAGGTTGCGGTGAGAATTGAGATGCAATGTTTGCGGATCGTGCGCATTTCCATCGGTGTCGTGCGGAAGAGCATCGTAGAGCGAATCAAATGAACCCAGGTCACTCCAGCCCATGTCAGTGGGAATGACTTTGGTCTCTCGTGATTTTTCCATCACGGCATAGTCGATCGAGTCAGCAGGTATCGCGCGCATGAGGGCCGCCTCAATCCGCGCAGGATTTGTCTGGCCGCTTGCGTTCCACGCCGTCACACAGGCTTCATGCATTTTGGGTGCATGTGTTGCGAGGGCCTTGAGATAGGTCTGCGCTTGAAAGCAGAACATCCCTGAGTTCCAGAAATGGCGACCACTAGCGAGATAGCCTTGGGCCGTTTGAGCGTCAGGCTTTTCGCGGAAGCTAACCACTTCTTCACCGCGAGCTTCGATGTAGCCATAGCCAGTTTCCGCATGAGTAGGTTTGATACCAAAAGTGACCAACTGGTCATGCAACGAGTGCACGCGCGCACGGGTCACTGCCGCTTGGTAAGCCGTCTCGTTTTGAATGAGGTGATCCGAAGGAACCACCAGCATAACATCAGTGCTTTTCACGGCAAGCGCGGCGAGCGCGATAGCTGGAGCTGTGTTGCGGCCTTCCGGCTCAAGGATGAACCTCGCGGGGATCGTCGTTTTTAGTTCACGGAACTGATCTTCCGCCATGAAGTACTGCTCTTGATTCACCACGACGATGAATTCGGAGGTGTGAGCAAGATTGCGTTCGATCGTGCGCTGAAAAAGCGAGTGACCCTTAAAGAGTGGGTAGAATTGCTTGGGAAAAAGTGTGCGCGATAAAGGCCAAAGACGGGTCCCCGAACCACCGCACAAAATTACAGTTTTCATGTCTTGACCATAACCCAAAGCTAGTCGGGACTCAAGAAACTCCGAGTAAAGCGGAGGCCGTTGCGAAGTAGATAAGAAGACCGGTGATGTCGACGATGGTCGAGATCGCTGGGCTTGCGACGACTGCCGGGTCCCCGCCAAGGCGGCGCACGAGCAAAGGAAGGCCTGCGCCAATGATGGCCGAAGAGACGACCTGGATCGCGATCGCTAACGAAATCGTGAGCCCCACAAAGGACATGGTGAAGCCCTCTGGAAGCAGCCCATGGAAGCTCAAGAAGACGATTTTGAAATAAGTCAGGAGTGCGACACAAATTGAAAGCATCGAAGAGATGCGAATTTCTTTGAGAACAATCTTGAGCCAGTCACTATCACTCACGTGCCCCAGAGAAATCGCACGAATGATCACGGTCGCCGCTTGCGTTCCTGTGTTACCACCCGTTGAGGCCATCATCGGCATGTACATGGCGAGGATGATGAAATGCTCGAGCACGTTTTGATAAGAGTTGATGATCATGCCGGAGATGATCCCCATGGCGGCAAGGCCCACGAGCCACACGACTCGTTTCTTGAAGTGTCCGATGCTCGATGTCTGCATGTAGTCTTCGCCGGCCGGTGAGGGCATAACCCCGGCGAGCTTTTCGATGTCTTCTGTTTGCTCGGCACGCATGACGGTGATCGCGTCGTCGTGACCGACGATTCCTACCAATTGGTTAAGCGAGTTCAAGACGGGAATGGCGGCCAGATCGTACTTTTCAATTTTATTCGCCACGGACTCACGGTCTTCGCTGACTTCGGCGTGAACGTAGAACTCATTGAGGAGATCGGAAACTTTGGCGTTCGGATCGGCCAGAACCAAATCCTTCAACGTCACAAAGCCTTTCATCACCATGGTGTCATCAACGACGTAGATGTAAATCACCATGTCCTTTGACGGAGCATCGTGACGAATCTTCGCCATCGCCTGGGCCACGCTCATGCCATCGAACACCGTGGCGAAGTCGGTGTTCATGATCCCACCGGCGGTCTCCCGCGGATAAGCCGAAAGGATGATAACGTCTTCGCGAACTTTCTTATCTAAGTAGGGAAGAAGACCGATTTGCTCTTCTTTGTCGAGGTGCTGATAGAGGTCGGCGCGAATGTCTGAGTACATGTGTCGGAATATCTGTGCCACATGCCGACGCTCAAGTGTCCGACAAATTCGCAGCTGCATGTCCATGGCGAAGTCAGAAAAAATCCGACCTTGGTCTTCAGCTTCAAGTTCTTTGAGGTAGGCGACGATGTCTTCATCCGACTTGTCCTCAAGAAATTCCACGACGTCCGGCGTGGGGAGTTCTTCGAACATCTCGACGAGTTCCTCCGTCTGGCCGGTTTCGTCCAGGTTTTGAAGGATATCTTGATTGTCTTCCTCGGGATTTTGATTCTCTTCCATAACTCGCGGATTTTGTTTTTCTTGAGGTTACTTTATTCAGCAGTTTACCGATATGAAAAATAATACTCCGTGCAGTTAAGAACGTCTTAACAATTGTCGAAAAGAAGTAAACTAGTGTCCAAGAGCAAAGCTTTAAAAATGACTGATATCGTTTTGGTGAAATACCTTTTCAAAGAGGACTGGGGTCCTCTTGAAGACGTCGTGGGAAAGAATGCCAATCAATTTGGTAACGTGTTTGACGTGACGAGTGAAAAAGAACTTCTCAGCGTCATTGAGGCTTCACCGGCCACATTGGTTATTGCCTCTGTGGCAGGCAAGGATCAGTTGAGCGCGGTGATTAACTTCCTCAAGACTCATCGCCGTGTCGTTAAAGAATCTAATATCAAATTCTCCGTCGTAAACTTTCTCAACAACAAGCAGGTCGAAGCTGCTTTGATGAAGATGGGCTGTCAGGAAGTCATGGAACCCACCATGCGCGACAAGGCCCTCAAATTCAAAATAGATTTCTGGAAGAAGTCGCTCTCTGTCAGTCAGAAGAAAGAAGCAGAGATGAAAGTGACCCTTGCTGCCAAGCAAGTCGAGACTGGCGACAAGGGCGCTGGCCCAGTCAATCCGATTTCTTGGATCGAGGCGCTCAAGTGTGTTGATGACATGTGGTTGATCAAGTCCCAGCAGGATGTGAAGAAAGTGCTCACTCGCTGGATGGTCAAGATGGTCGGGCCAAGCCCTTTCGTCGCCCAGTGGATTGAAGTTCCGGGCCAGCGTGGAGTTTGGAAATTTACTTTCAAAGAGGTCATCCGCGACACGTTCCACTCCGCTGACGGCGATTGGATTTTTAAAGGTGAGCAAAAACCAGAGTTCGTTTGGAAAGAAAACCTCTGGATGGTTTCCGGTATCAATTTCCAACTCTACTACCAAGATGAAAACGAGATCATCTCGCGCTTCCGTGCTTCGCCCCAAGCCGTTGAAGTGAGTAAGAACTCAAGCTACGCGCTTTCTCGTGAGCGCGCGATCGTCGAATCATTCGATCAAGAGATCCTCGTGAAGAAGGGCCTCAAGATCGATGATACAAAAACGCAAATTGAAGAAGATAAAAAGGGCGACGGTGTCCTGACCCAGGACTTGACTGGACAGAAACCTCTTGAAACGCACTACAAAAACAGTGTCGAGCAAGAAATTCCCGATGCCCCAGAAGAACACAAGAAACTTAAAGTAGATTCTGCGACGGCGGCCCGACTGAAAGGTAAATCCTCTACCGACAACCTCGGTTCGGGACAGTACGACGGTGACGTCGACGAGAGCTTGAAGAACGCCAAGAAAGAAAGAAAGCATGCTTCTGAGGCCGATCGCTTGGACGACGCCGATGGCAATGCTGGAACGGAAGACGTAGGTCTTTCTAAGTATAAAGGTAAACTCGAGCACTCCCACACGGAAAGAAAATCGGATTACGGTGGAGAGAGTGAAACGGACGACTTGGGTCCTGATCATTGGTCAAACAAAGAGGCCGGCCAGGCCCCTGCGCCCCGCACGCCGAAAGAAAGAGCTGAGCGCGAGAAGTTGGCCCCCCACGAGAAACGAACCACTGCTCCGGTTCAAGAGCGATCTTTCGAGGAGAAAGCTCAGGGCGGAAGCTATGGTGGCGCTGGTGAGACAGACGATCTGGGAAGCTCTCACTATTCGAATAAAGAGAAAGGTCCGATTCAAGCGAAGGCTCCGCGTGAGGCAGCTGAACGTAATGCGCTCGAGAAAAATCGCCAAGAAAAAGCTGTGGTTGAAAAAGCGGCCGCACCGAGCAGCCCCAAAGAGCGCGCTGAGAGAGCTGAACGTGAAAGAGGTGAGTACGAGGAGAAATCTGCCAAGGCCATGAGTGGGCATTCGGAGACCGATGATTTAGGTGAAGATCACTACTCGGGAACTCAAGACAAGAAAAAAGCCAAGCCCGCTCCAGTCGAAAACGAGCGCAGCCATCTTGTAGAGCTAGGTGCTTCGAAAGAAGAAAAGAGTCAGAAGGAAGAGACGAAGTCGGTTGAGGTCAGAGCCAAAAAGCAGAGCTCTGTCGGGACGGATGATCTCGGTGCGTCTCACTATGCCGGTAAAGTTAAACGCGAGCAGGCCGTCGACGCCGACGAAGAGGAGTCGCCCTTCGCCTCGAAAGAGGCCAAGAAAGCCAAGAACGTGGCTCGCTCAAGTGATTACGAAGAAGAAAAAAATGAAGACTACAAAGGCCAGGGCAAAGCCGATGATCTAGGTTCGTCACACTACAAAGGCAAAGCAGGCAAAGAAGCTCAAGTCGAACAAAGGACTGAGGAAGTCCAGCGCGCCGATGTTGCGGTCGCTAAAAAAGAGGCTGAGGCTAAGGCAGCGAAAGCGGCAGCGGCGAAGAGAATCCGTGCCGTGGAAGATCTTCTGCCGGAAGGTGATGGAGAAGATCCGGGCGAAGACATTCTTCCCGTTGACTTCGAACAGGTCACTCGAGTGGATGTCCCGATGGAACGCGCGGGACCACGGTTAGTTGTAAATAACGAGAAAGCAGAGCGAGTCAAACCTGAGGCTCGTGCCCAAGAACTTAAGGCGAAAGAGAAAGAAGCCAAGTCAGAAAGAGAGACCGAGGAAGAGGAAGAAGAGGAAGTACTTGGTGATGACGGTAAGCCTGTGACCAACGACCAGGTCAAAGTTAAGGCTGTCCTCACTTGTAAGTCACTTGGCGGAGTAGAGCATATCGTCCACGTGGACGATTTTTTCGACACCACAATGATCGTGAAGATGAAGAAGAAATCACCTCAGGCTCAAGAAAGTGTGAACGTCGTCATTAGCTTCGATTATCAAAAACGCAATAAGCGCATCAGTGTGAACGGCAAGTGCCTGGAGACGGACCAGGATAGCGAGGGCGAGTACTACGCTACCATTGAGTTAGAGCCGAGTGACTTGAAAGTCTTTGAACAGTTCATGACGCTGTACCGTTTGCGTCAGCAGCATATTCATCAGTTTCTCAAAGCAGCGAAGGGATTATGATAACTCGCCTCGCCGGAAACAATATCTTGGTGATTGACCGCTCTCAAAAAGAAGCGGCTCGCATCAGTGAGGGGTTCAAAGCGCTGGGAGCGAATGTCTTCACCGCATGTGACCAGGTGAGGTCGAAGGCTTTGCAGAAACGCTGGGATATCGACATCATCGTGTGTGATATCTCTTTTTTGAGTGACCTCGGCGAAGTCGTGGCTCCGCAAACGATCGGTGCCCAATCGAAGAATTCGCCATTTCTTTTTGTCTACGGTCAGGCATCTCTGGTTCATCCTAAGCTTCTTGAAGCCAAGGGGGTGATTAAATACTTTAGCGGAGTTATTAACCCGCATGAAGTGGCCCCCCTTATGAGTGCCTACCTTTATGACGCCAAGAAGCACCTCGAGCAGCTCGCAGAAAGCTCGGTGGCCCGAGAGATCTCGTTTATCCTGCAAAATGGGATAGAGACTTTCGCACTGGAAGTATCGGAATTTTCAGACGACGGCTTAATGGCAGCATTGGTCGGCGGGATGACGGGAGAGACGGGGTCTTTGACTGTCTTGGTCCCAGACGCAGCCGTCCAAAGATTTGCTGTGCGCTTTGAACGAAAATCCGGAGAGGGTGATATCATTAAGCTCAGATTACTCTGGCGGGATCGCGAGCGGTGGATGGCTTTGCTTGAAACCGTCGATCAGCGACAGAAACAGATTATTGATTTTTTGACTGCAAGTTCAGGGAAGTAAAGTGGACAAGAAGTTAGTCGTACAAGAATACCTCACGAACCACGCAGTTCTTATCGTTGATAAGAACAGCAGTTCGCGTAATCGCTTGTTAAAAGTGATGGTAGACCTTGGCGTCAAGCGTGCCATGATTCACACCGCCGGAACAATGAGTGAAGCGGCAGAAATTCTCAAATCAAATAATGTGGGTCTCGTCCTGTCTGACTATTTTGTCGGCGGTGGTTCAGGCTTCGATCTTTTCAAGATGGTTCGCACGTCATTTCCCGATAATAAAAAACTTTGCCTGATTCTGGTGACATCGAATATTTCACAAACGGCCGTGGCAAAAGCAGCCGAAGAAGATGTCGATAGTTTCATCATCAAGCCCTATACGCTTCAGTCGATTCAAGAAAATCTCTTGTCGACAGTCTCCGCCAAGATCAAACCGTCATCCTACATCCTGAAGATTGATGAAGGTAAGACGGCCATGGCCGCCGGCGATTTCAGAGGCGCGATTGCCATCTTTGAAGCGGCGATGCCGATGCATCCTCGCCCGTCCTTGGCGCTTTTCTACATGGGCCAGGCGCAGTACTTACTCAGTGAGGCTGATCAGGCCAAAGGCAAGTACAACAGGGGTCTTGCTTTCAACTCCATCCACTTCAAGTGTTTGGTCGGGTTGTATGAAATCTTCATGAAGGAACAGAAGTTCCCAGAGGCCTACCAAGTTGTGAAAAAAGTGGCGAAGTACTTTCCGGCGAACCCGGATCGCCTCACGCAGATCATCCGGCTTGCGATCATCACAAAAAACTACGAAGACATGGAACTCTACTATGAAATCTTCACGCAACTGGAAGAGCGTAATGCTGAGATGACGAACTACATTGGCGCTGGCCTATTTGTGGCGGGAAAGTGGTACTTGCTCGAGGGGCAACTTCCCAAAGCGCTCCCACTGTTTGAAAAGATTGCGGTCTCCTGTGCGGAGTTCTCGAAGTTCTTACGGGCGATCATTTCATTGCTGGTTGAGCACCAGCAACCCAAGGAAGCAGAGAAGTACATCACGCGTTTCCCGGCGGGATCTCGGGACCAAGAGGATTTTGTCGTGAGCGACTTCCTGCTGCGGTTTGGCTCAGCTCAAACAGAAGCCGGCGCTCTCATTCAGCGCGGCTTAGAAATCTACAACAATAACATCCGCGACTATCAGGTCCTTAGGCTGATGGTGGAAGCCATGGTAACCAATGGTCTTGAGGATAAGGCAGAGCCTTATCGTAAAGAGCTCGAACGTCTGTATCCTGACAAGGCCCAACTCCTCGCAGTCTCCTGAGCATTCGCCTCGGGTATCACTGACATTTCCTCACAAATTTCCTCTCTCTTTGACGGACGCGTTCACTCTCTGGTGGACTGAGAGGATCAATTTGAACCAAGGATGGAACAATGAAATTTGCCCTCGCCATGGCACTCCTCTGTGCCTCAACTGCCTTCGCTCACAGTGAAGGCCCTCAGGATCGCACGCTCGTTCGTTTTCAAACCACGGAAGCCGTGAAGAACTATCTCCGGGTGAACGAGATTGATGTCACGGGTGTCGATTTGAAAAAAGGCGAAGTGGAAGCTTTGGTTAACCAAGAGCAACTCATCGAGCTTCAAGGCCTGAAGGCTGCTTTCCAATTCACGATTCCTCAAACCATGCTCCGTGGACCAGATCCAGAATACATGAACCCAGCAGAGGTTGAGCTTCGTCTGAAAGAGTACGCGGCCCAGTACCCCGACATCGCGCAATTGCGCCAGGTGGGAGAGTCTCTCGAGAAGCGCCCTATCTGGGCCCTTAAGATTTCTGATAACGCTTCAGTGCGCGAAACATCAGAGCCTTCTTTGCTCTTCAATGGCATGCACCACGCTCGTGAAGTCATGACCCCTGAAGTTACGATGGATGTTGCTGACTACTTGCTCACTCGCTACAACAGCGATGCGAAAGTTCGTGCTTGGGTCGATAGCAATGAGATCTGGGTGATGCCGATGTTCAACGTCGACGGTAACAACCGCATGTGGACCCAAGATTCGATGTGGCGCAAGAATGCCCGTGGCAGCCATGGCGTTGACTTGAACCGTAACTACCCGGCCAACTGGAACGGTTGTAATGGATCGAGCGGTTCAACCTGGTCACAAACCTACCGCGGTCCCAATGCTGCGTCTGAGCCAGAGACCAATGTCATGATGGAATTAGTAAAAGAAATCCGTCCTGTCTTTAGCATCTCTTATCACTCATACAGCGAACTGGTACTTTACCCGTTCGGTTGCCGTCCCATGCGCACACAAACAGCTGAGGTCGTAGAATCGATCGGCCGTGAAATGGGTCGCTTGCTCAGTTATACTCCGGGTACACCGTGGGAAACCCTCTACAACGCTGACGGCGGCGATATCGATTGGATGTACCAAGAGATGCAGGTCATCCCTTACGTCCTTGAAGTGAACTCCTCAGCTCAAGGCGGCTTCCACCCAGACTACGCAAAATGGCGTAACAAAACGGTTGAACTCAATCGTGCTGGTTGGCAGTTGTTGCTCGATCGTGCCGCTGGCCCCGGTATCCGTGGTCATGTCACAGCAACCCAAGTCGGTCTTGAGATCGACGTGAAAGACGCTGCCGGTAAGATGATCCAGATCTATAAAGTGAATCCAGATGGGACTTACCACATCGTCTTGAACGCTGGGACCTACAACCTCACGTTCCGCTCTGATCGCTCTGTGCTGGCGAGCCAGCAAGTGATTGTGAACGATCGTCGAGTCACCCTCGATAAACAGTTCTAAAAACAAAGGGCCCCTTTCGGGGCCCTTTTTAGTTTAAGTCTTTTTTTAATCCGTCGATGTCTTTAGGCTTGAGATCGGTGTACCAGCGCCCTTCCGGATAACACACGGCCACGCTCCCTTCCGCACCCACTCCCAGACAGCCGCCCTTGGTAACCTTGATTTTTTTCTTCAAGTCATGCTCTTTAACCCAAGTTTTTAAGTCACTCGCAAGCTCCGTTGAGCCGCGCCCTGCACAGCTGGCTCGATCGTCGCGGGAG
>JAIXOY010000100.1 GCA_027486525.1 Pseudomonadota bacterium | reverse complement strand
GCACTTTACGACTTGGAATTTTTGCCAGGTCAAAAACTTTTGCGCCTGTATGTCATGAACCCGGAAACAAGAAGTGCCGTGATCGAAGACTGCATTAAAGTTGATCATGCTCTGACGCCATTTTTTGAAACTGAAACGTGGATGCCGGCCGAAGTGACATTAGAAGTAGGCTCACCAGGTGTTTATCGGCATGTTTCTAGTTTGGCCCACTTTCAAATGGGTCTAGGAGATACACATTCTGTAACGATCATGGGCAACCTTGATGCGACATTGAATCCGGGCGCGCCCAAGAAAATCCTCGCGGCGAAGAAATTTACCGGCGAGCTTCTTGAAGCCACTCCCACGACAATCGTGTTGGACACAGACGATGGTAAAGTGACCATCGCCTTGTCTTCGATCAAAAATGCACAAGTCGACCCCGACTTTGAAGAACTAATGAATAAAGCAGAAACCAACACAACCTCTCAAGAGGCTGAATAAGCATAAGGAAAGGAGAACTCATGAACTTCTCTGAACTCGCTCGCGTTATCGAGCAACTCGGTAAAGATCGCGGCATCAAGAAAGAGATCATCATCGGCGCCATCGAGCAGGCCTTCTTGGTCACCGCTCGTAAGAAATTCGGCATCCAAGGTGAATACGAAGCCCGCTACAATGAAGGCGACGGCGAAGTAGAAATCTACCAATACAAAAACGTCGTGGATAAAGTCCGCGATGGCATCGTGGAGATCGAATACAACGAAGCGAAGAAACTCGATGAAGAGTGCGAACTTGGCGACCAATTGGGCATCAAAATCGAAAACCCAGGTTTCAGCCGCGTCGACATCCAGACTGCTAAACAAATCATTTTCCAAAAAGTGCGTGACGCTGAACGCGACATCCTCTTCGCAGAATTCAAACACCGTGAAGGCGAACTCGTGACCGGCATCGCTCGTCGTTTCGAGAAAGGCAACGTCGTAGTCGACTTGGGTAAAGCAGACGCGATTCTTCCGAAGAAAGAAATCATCTTCGGCGAAGCCTTCAAACCAGGTGACCGCATCCAAGCTTACCTTTCGGAAGTGGTCATGACGTCTCGTGGACCAGAGATCCGCTTGAGCCGTACATCTCCAATGTTCCTCGTAAAAGTATTCGAGAACGAAGTTCCAGAAATCATGGACGGCACGATCGAAATCAAAGCCGCTGCTCGTGAGCCAGGCTACCGCGCGAAAGTTGCGGTCTGGACCGCTGACCGTGACATCGACCCAGTCGGTGCTTGCGTCGGTATGAAAGGATCACGCGTTCAGAACGTTGTGAACGAGCTCCAAGGTGAGAAGATCGACATCGTTCGCTTCAACGAAGATACTGAAACCTTCGCTCGCGAATCTTTGCGCCCAGCGGAGATTCAATCCATCATGATGAACCACGCGGACCATACTCTCGACGTCATCGTTGAAGACGATCAACTGAGTCTCGCCATCGGTCGCCGCGGACAAAACGTTCGTCTCGCGGCCATGTTGACGGGTTGGAAGATCAACATCATTTCTAAGTCGAAGCTCCAAGAACGCGTCAAGCTCGCCGTAGAAAACCTCATGCAGCTCGTTGGTTTGAACGAATCAACAGCTCAAGTGTTAGTACAAAACGGCGTGATGAGCATCATCGACTTGAGCGCAGCTGAAGCTGACTTGGTCGCTCGTATCTCTGGCAAAACGTCAGTGGATGCGAAGGCTTTGATTGCTCAAGCTGCTGCGGCCCTCGAGAACCCAGATATTAAGTCTGACATCGAAATGGAAGGCGAGATCATCTCGGCTTCAGCGGTGCCCCAGAACAACGCACTTGTTCGCCGGGATCGCGCTGGTTCTCCAGCGGTTCCAGGTACGGACAAATTCAGTGAGGCCGAAAGACGCCTCCGTGAGGAGTTGGCGGCATTTAAACTCAAATAAATGGTGTCACTTGTAAGATAAGAAGAATGTTTGGTTATTTGGAGACGATAGAACATGGCTAAAAAGGTATACGAACTAGCGACAGAGCTCGGCATCGGAGCGATCGACCTAGTCGAAAAATTAAAATCCATCGGGTTGCCTGTGCGTAACCACATGGTGGCACTTTCGGACGAAGAAGTAGCGAAAGCTATGGCGGCTTTTGAGACGGCCAAGCAAGCGGCTGCCCCGGTTAAAAAAGCCGTGGTTAAAAAAGTGGTGAAGAAAGCTGCCGCTGCCGAAGCACCTCCTGTCGTTGAAGCAGCCCCAGTGGAAGCTCCCGTTGTTGAAGAGACGCCAGTCGTGGCCGTTGAAGCTGCACCGGTGGAAGCCCCCGTGGTTGAAGAGCCGAAGGAGCCTGTTCGCATTAAAGAAACGATCGATGATCGTCCCCGCGGATTGGTTGTCATTCGTAAGACGAAACAACAAAAAGAAGACGAGAAGAAAGCCGACGCCGAAGCGCGTGAAGTGGCCGCGGCCGAAGCGGCAGCCGCCGCAGCGGCGCTTGAGCTTCGTCGTGAAGAAGCAGCGACGGGTGTCGTGAAACCCGTTTCGAAGAAAGATTACTTCGAAGAGAAAATGCACTCCTTCACCCCGGTCTTCACTCCTGAGAAGAAAGTGGCAGTCCCTGCTCGTGCCAATGCCCTCGCTCCAGCAGCGGGAGCAACAGGTGACGAAGAGGATGATGAGAAGAACAAAAAGCGCATGGGCGATCTCGCCGCCATGGTCTCGAAGAAGTCGTCGGTTAAGACGAAAGATTTGACCATGATGCGTGCTGACGAAGAACTCAAATTCGCATCGGCACTCGTGGGCCGGACGATCTACACTCCAGCTAAACGTAAGAAAATTTTCTCAGGCCCGACACAGAATACTCTCATCACAAAAGTGAAGGACGCGAAACGCTTCATCACTGTGCACGGGGGTTGTACGGCGGAAGAGCTTGCCGGGAAACTCTCGCTTCGTTTCGAGGCATTCTCAAACAAAGTTCTTGAGATGAATCTCTTGGTGAACGCGGAAGACTACATCGGTTTTGCCTTGGCCTCTGAAATTGCAGCCATCTGGAACTACCGCGTCGAAGACGTGGCATTCAACGAAGACAAAATGATTGGCAAAGTCGCTGGCGAAGACAAGTCGGGCTTCCCACTTCGTAGCCCCGTGATCACCATCATGGGTCACGTTGACCACGGTAAAACCTCTCTCTTGGATTACATCCGTAAAGCGAAAGTGGCCTCTGGCGAAGCTGGCGGTATCACTCAGCACATCGGTGCTTACCAAGTTAAAGTGAAAGATGGTTTCCTCACTTTCCTCGATACTCCTGGCCACGCAGCGTTCGCGAACATGCGCCAACGGGGTGCTGACGTAACTGACATCGTGGTTCTCGTGGTTGCAGCGGATGACGGCGTCATGCCTCAGACTGTTGAATCAATTAAGTTCTGCCAAAACGCGAAGAAATCAATGATCGTTGCGATTAACAAAATGGATAAGCCAGGCGCTAATCCAGATAAAGTTAAGCAAGGACTCATGGAGTACGGTCTCACTCCTGAAGAATGGGGTGGGGAAACCATCTACGTTCCTGTCTCGGCCATGACCGGCCTTGGTGTGGATAGCTTGCTCGAAAACATCCAGATCCAAGCTGAAATCATGGAGCTTCGTGAGGAGCCGAATGGCTCAGCCGAAGGTGTTGTTATCGAATCTAAAATTGAAGTCGGTCGCGGCCCAGTGGCTACGATTTTGATCCAGAAAGGTACCTTGAATAAAGGTGACTCTTTGGTGGTTGGAGAAACAGCAGGTCGCGCGCGTTCTTTGATGGATTTCCAAGGGAAGATGCTCGATTCAGTTGGTCCTTCGACACCAGTTCAGGTCCTCGGTCTTGAATCAGTGCCAAGTCCGGGTGATGTGCTGAACGTTGTGAAAAACGAACGTGAAGCGAAGAAAATTGCTGAAAACCGCATCAACGAACGTAAGCAACTTTCTCAAACAGTCGAAGTCAAAGTCGCCTCTCTGGAAGACTTCTTTGCAGAATCGAAGAGCAATGAAGGTGAAGAGAAGAAAGTTCTTAACCTCATCGTTCGTACCGATGTGCAAGGTAGCTTCGAAGCGATTAAGAACTCGGTGGAACGTCTTGGTAACTCAGAAGTATCAGTATCAGTTGTCGGCGGTGGCGTAGGCGCTATCACTGATAACGACGTATTGATGGCGTCTTCGATCAAAGGCTACGTTATCGGGTTCAATATGCGCCCAGTGACATCGGCTCGCCGCATCTCAGAAGAGAAAGGTGTCGAGATCAAGACCTACTCGATCATCTACGAAGTTATCAATGACCTCACTCTCGCTTTGGAAGGCATGTTGACGCCGGAACAAGTCGAAGTTTACATCGGTCGTGCTCAGGTTCGCGATACCTTCAACATTCCGAAAATCGGAACCGTTGCTGGTGCAGGCGTGATCGACGGCAAAATCGAACGTGGTTGCAGCATTCGTTTGTTGCGTGATGGGAAGATCGTCTACGACGGTAAGCTCTCAACGCTCAAGCGCTTCAAAGACGAAGTTAAAGAAGTTAAGAACGGCTACGAATGTGGTCTTGGCCTTGAGAACTTTAACGATGTCCGCGTCGACGATTTGGTTGAAGCCTACATCATGGAAACGCGCAAGCGTACGCTCGATAACAGCGTACAGCCGACGCTCTAGAGGTTTTTATGGCAGGTCGTGGGAATCCGCATGCGAAGATGAAGTACGAGGAGTTGGTCAAAAACGGGATCAACTCCGCGCTTCGTCGTGACATGAATGACTCACGCCTGACTTTCGTTACCATCACGAAAGTGGAACTCACGGATGACTACGCCAACGCGAAAGTCTGGTGGGACACGTTTGATTCTTCGAAGCGTGGTGAAATTTCAGAAGCGATCGATGCGGTTAAAGGGCGGATTCGCACTTTGCTCGCGTCCCGTCTGGAAGTTCGTCATACTCCCGAACTCCTCTTCATCTACGACTCTCAGTATGAAGACGAGCAACGCATCGACAAAATTCTGAAAGGCGAACGTGGAGACAACGAAGAGTAAGTCTCTTCCGCCGTTGATCTTCAACGTCTATAAGCCTGCTCGAGCAGGCTCCTTTGATGTTGTTCGCCACTTCAAGCGCCAGCTCCCGGTGGGCTACGGAAAAATTGGCCATTTCGGCACGCTCGATCCCTTTGCTTGTGGCGTTTTGCTGATTGGCATTGGTGGCGCCGCTCGACTCAATGACTTGGTTCATAAATTTCTTCCAAAGACCTACCTGGCCATCGGTCGTCTTGGTCGAGAAACCGATACCGGCGATTGGGAAGGGAAAATCACCCAGACCGATGAGTCGCGCTATCTGGCAGAAGTCATCGGCCAGTTTGATAAGGCCTTCATCCAAGAGACTCTTCAAAAAAAATTCCTGGGTACATACTGGCAAGCTCCGCACATTTATTCGGCAACGAAGTTCCAGGGAAAAGCACTTCATCAGTGGGCGCGGGAAGGTGTGGCAATTAAAAAAGAGCCTGTTGAGCGTTTTGTACATTCACTCGAGGTCGTGCGTTGGCAGTATCCGTTTCTCGCCCTGCGAGTCAAGGTGAGCTCAGGGACCTATGTCCGCACACTGTTCTCTGACGCTGCTCGAGAGCTAGGAACCCTGGGAAGTCTGATCGCGCTTCAGCGGGAAAGCATCGGCAAAATCAAATCCAGCGAAGGCCTTCGTCCGGGTCAATGGCCTGAACGCGGAGTGGTGGATGTGACAGACCAAGGGATTCTCCCTGAAGACCTCTTGCCCTTTCAGCGATGGGTGATCCCGGCCGAGAGAGAAAAAGCGTTTGAGAACGGTCTCTCGCAGCGAATTGAAAGTGATGACGAGTATGCTTGGGCCATGGGGGCCGACGGAAGCAACTGGGGCCTCTTGCAGCGCTTCGATCGCGACTGGCGGGTGATGATTAATTTTCGAGCGAAGCTTTTAACTGAGAGTGACCTTTAAGCACTTGGTCCCAGCAGGCACGCGCAAAACTATTCGCATCTTTATAGTCAGCAGGCAGCATGGCCGCGTGAGAAATGATGCCGACTTTCTTCCCGACATTAATCACGCCACTGTTACTGATCACGTCATGAGTGCCATAAATACTGACTGGTATCACGGGAACTTTTTCTTCCCACGCCAACTGCAGTAATGTGACTTTCAGTCCTGAATACTGCCGAGGGATACCAGCTTTTGAACGTGTGCCTTCTGGGTAGTATTGAACGGCAAACTTATCTTTCACCAGACGATCGCGCGCCTTCACGAAAACTTTTTTACGAGAATCTCGTTTTCCGCGACTCACGACTAGCGAGCCCGCGGCCCAACCTAAAATTCCTAACAGCGGAATATAGAGCACTTCTTTTTTCATGATTGGCGGAACCTGGAACTGGCTCAGGGTCATGGGGATATCAAGAAAGCTTTGGTGGTTTGCGATGTAAAGACCAGTGGGTGGGTAGGTTCGCAGTTCGGGCTGGCGGTGATCTTCCACGTAGAGCTTCGCCCAGCAGCCAAACTTGATGGTGTAGTTGGCAAAAAAGCGCCAGAAAGGGCCCACAACGCGTAGGCGGATGCTTACGGGAAAGGGGATGACGAGCAGTGTAGGCGGCGTAACGAGCACGAAGAACACCAGGGGAATGGTGGTAAAGGCCCAAAAAAGGTTTAAATAAGATAAAATCCGGCGTCCCATCGTCGGCCATATTACTTAGAAACGCGTTAATCGGCCACAAAAGTCCCCCTGGGCGCTTTCATTTTTCCGGTGGGTTAGGCTATACTTCAGAGGTCTTCACACTCAGGAGAGAAATCTGTGACATCTAGCCTCATAGCAATGGGAGTAGCGATTTTCGCTGTCGTCAACCTGGTGATTGGCCTTGCGGTCATGAGCATGTTGTTCGGAACCTTCGAGACTCTCTTCGGTAAACCGAAGCTCAGCATTTTGCGTCCTTCGAAAGGTGGCAATCTCTTTGCCTTCGGATTTAAGTGGAACAGCGCCAAAGAGCCAGCTGCGATCGATATCATTAAGCTCCGCCTCTTCAATCCATTCGGCAGCCCAACCCACGCAGAAGTGTCACAGAAATTTGAAGCGAAGAAATCAAGCTTCGGCATCGAAGTCGATATGGGCCCCGGCCTTATCGAGCTTCTCGGCGCCAAGGGGCTTGATAAGGCGATGGTCCAGGTCGAACTCAGCTCAACTCGAGACGGCGTTGCTTTTCAATTTGACATGAAGGGGCCAAAGTTTCGTAAGTTGGTCATGGACTCACTTGATGGCGTCGAGAACTTTGTTAAGCGCAACAAGCTCGATGTTGTGAAAACCAGCAAGCCACCGATCGATATTCCGATTCGTAGCTTCATCGCTGACACTGTCCCAGGCAAAGGAACCCAGCTCATCATCGCAACGAACCCAGCTTTTGCTGCACAGTTCGCGGGTGCTGGTGCAGGCGCGGCAGCTCCAACCGCAGAAGTCGTTCCGAATTTCGCTGTTTTGAAAGTATGGATCGAGCCAGGTTGCATTGTTTGCAATGCTTGCGAAGATATCTATCCTGAAGTGTTCGACGTTACTGCAGACACCTGCTTGATTCGTCCAGGAGCTCCGTTGGATGACGGACTTAAAATCCTCGAGTCGGCGGAGGCGTGTCCGGTCGAAGTTATCAAATTTACCAGAGCGAGCTAAAGAAAAGCCCTCGAAAGAGGGCTTTTTTATTAGATCTTCTTGATGAGCAGATCGCTCTGCATGAAACTCTTCAACCCTTTCTCATTCTCCAGCCAAATATCCTTCAGGTTCTTGTCATCCGCGAGCGGGGGGCATTCAAACGTCAAAACGCCGGCCTGATAGTTCTCTGGCACGAATGATCCAAATGATCCGGGAGTCGGATAACCGATGTCACCCGCGATCGGGTAGCTGTTGAAGGTCGAGAGATACTCGGCCACATCCTGGCAGTCGCCGTTGTAATTCAAGATCGGCTTCCAGGTGTGGAACGAAAGAATAAAGCCGGGTTTGAACTTATCTAGCAAGCGCACCAAGAATTGGTTCTCAGGTTCTGAGAGTGCCTTGGGCCCTGGATTGTATTTCTTCTGACTCGCTTCCGGCGTCCAGTCTTTAGTTGGATAGTTGCGGTTGAGGTCAACCATGTGCGCATTCACACGAGTTGAAGCGCGGTAGCCGTCGACGTTAAGAATCGGCACTACGACGATTGGAAGATCTTTGAGTGAGTGCTCATGCTTGAGCCAAGCAAAGAGCTCTTTAAGGACATGAATGCCTTCCACTTCATCGCCGTGAGTTCCGCCGATGAGATAGATGTACTTGTCGGCTTTCACATCGGTCATGAAAGCGGGAATCGGGTGGCCCTCTACTGACTTGCCAGGAGGGAGTTCGGTGAAAATCATGCTTCTTCCTTATGAACATAAACAGCAGACTGACCAGGAGTCTCTTCAACTTCAACTTCGAGAGTCGCAAAACAAAAGCCATGGCGCTCGAGCACGATTCGGCGAATTTCTTGGGCCATGTAGACGGCCATCAACTCGGCGCTTGAATTCTGAATCGGGAGCAGCAACACGTCTGTGCTCGGAATACTAAAAATAGATTCGTCCGGTGTGGTGATCACGGTATTTTTGCCGGCGGTATCGATACGCAGGCGAGGGCAGTCTTTAGGAATAAGCAGCTTGTGGTCGAGTGAATCACACACTTCACGCACGACGGGCTTGATGTCGAGGAAGTCAAAGACCATGTCACCTTTGAGCTCAGGTGTTTCGCCCTTCACCATCACGCGATAGTTATGGCCATGCAACGGTTCGCGAGTCCCATCTTCAAAAATCATGAAGTGAGAGGCTGCAAAGTTGAAGTATTGCTTATAGACTTTGATAGAAAATCTCGGCCCCAATGCGATCCCCTTGATGGCAGGTAAGATACACCCGGGGCAAGCCTCTTGGAAAGAGGGTGCGAAGCGTTAAATGAGGCTAGATTCTTATGAAAAAACATCTGCAAGCGCTCGACCGAATTGAGGCCGCTTTGAAGGCCCATGACCTCAATCAAGAGCATGTCCTGCAAGCGCTGAATGTTGTCCGCGAACAAGTTCAATCACTCCCCAAAGACGCGGCAGCAAAAAATGGACCTTTACCGGCCCCTGCTGAGCTTAAAAATCATCCGGCAGGCCTTGCACTCTACACTGATGGCGCGTGCCGGGGAAATCCAGGTCCAGGATCTTGGGCCTGTGTGGCGCAGACTCACGATGGCACCATCGTTTTTGAGAGCTGTGGTCATGAGTCGCTGACCACCAATAACAAAATGGAAATTCAGGCCGTCATTGGCGCCTATAACCAGTTTGAGCAACACCTTTTGGGGCAGCCTTTTAATCACCCAGATCCTGTCCTGCTTTTCACCGATTCAAAGTATGTGGTGGATGGATTAAACCAATGGGTGCCGGGCTGGAAGAGCAAAGGCTGGAAAAAAGCCGATGGCAAGACACCAGAGAATCTGGAGCTGTGGCAAGAACTCGATCAAATGAAAGCGAAATTCCCGCAATTGAAAGTGGGCTGGGTTCGTGGGCACAATGGACATCCGCAAAACGAACACTGTGATCAACTCGCGAACCGGCTACTTGATGAAGAAGGCTTTTAGTCTCCTTGCCCTGCTGTGGGCGCTGCCGATTTTTGCCTGCCAGATCAAACACGAAATCATTTCTTTGTCGGCACCTGTGACAGGAGTTCTAGCGGAATTAGAGCTGCTCGATGATTCTCGTTTGAAAGGCATTTCTCTTTTTCATCCGATCGATAAAAAGTCCTTCAAAGGAGAGCGTTTCGGCGGAGGAGTGTTTCTTGCCCAAAAAACACTCAAGGCTTTTAAAGATAAAACGGTCTTTTTTGATGAGTCGGGTGAAACCGCTCGTCGTCTTAAGCAAGCGGGACTGACGAAGACTGTGCAAATCAAAACGCGTGGGATGGATCCTTTTGAAGTGACGGAAAAGACACTCAAGATACTTGAAGCTCACCTGAGTAACTGCCCCACAGAAGTGTTGCGTCTCCGTTTGTGGGCCGCGAACGAGAAACAGTATTTGCTCGCGCAGAAGAAACTCCAGCATCCGATCTACTTCTTCCTCGGCGAAATCCGCGGAAACAAGTTACCCGAGTTGTTGATGGTGAATGACGGGCCCGTTTTGTTTTGGACCCGTAACGATCGCATTCGCTCTTTTGATAGCTCTCTCGCCTATGTCCGCTGGGGAGAAAAATGGCGCAAGGCCTTGACGGGTAAGGAAGCTCTTGTGGGCATCAGCGAGCTGAAGCCGGGAAACAAGTTTGAACTCCATAAAGGCGAAGGTCGTCTGTGGAATGTGAAAGATGTGGGGGCCCTCACTCCTGGCCCCTCACAGATTCGCTTCATGCGACATTTCACGGATACGTGGAAAGAAAAGAACTAAGCTTTTTTACCGTAACGAGCAGCAATCGCCTGCATCTTCTCGAAGTCTTTCGTACTGACTATCGCACCCGTTTTCAGTGGTGCCTCTGCTGCCATTTGATTCATCTGCTTCACGCGCTGCTCAGAGGGGGGGTGCGTACTCATGGCATCGGTCACTGAGGCGAGGAGTTTATTGCTATCCCCCTTGGCCTTCTTCTCCATGTCGAGAAGTTTTGCATAGAACGTTCCCACATGATTGCGATCATAGCCGGCCGCCAGTGATGTCCGGAAACCGATGCGATCGGCTTCCATTTCATCTTCCCGTGAATTGGCCATGAAGGCATACTTTTGAATCAAGAGTCCACCGCCTGCTCCAGCAGCTGCACCGTAAAGGGCCGCCTTCTGCAGGCACTCATTGTCCTTTGGTTTGCACAGCATTTTACCGAGACCAAAACCGGCCGCGCCGCCGAGCAAGCCACCGACAGCACCATAGAGCCATGTTTTTTTCTCTGATTGTTTGGCGGCTTCCATACGTTCTGCTGTGTGGCGCGCTTTGATGTGACCAATCTCATGGCCAATTACACCAGCCAGTTCAGCTTCTGTCTCGGCCATGGTGATGAGCGGTGCCGTAACCATGACAGTGCCCGCTGGCAGAGCGAAGGCATTCACGTAGTTCACATCCACCGCCGTGAACGTGTAGTTGTAGGGTTTGCCGCCTAAGTCATTGGCCCGCACGATACGTTGCCCAATGGTATTCACGTAACTTTGCAGCTCGGAGTTTTGAATGGCGGGATAGTCCTTCTTCATCTGCGGCAGAACTTCTGCCGTCATTTTACGTTCAGCGACCGGTGTGAGGGACGTTTTTTGGCCAGAGTTATCTCCTTCGCGCAGTCGCTCTTTGGTCGACTTTGTGGCGCAGGCGCTTGCGATAAGCAGGGGAGCGGCCTGGAGAAACAAACGCCGGCCCATCTGGGTCGAGGTGAGTTCTTTCAGGGCCTTTTCAAGTTCAATTTCGTTATGAGTCTGAAGTGACATAGATATCCTCCGAGACACATTGTACGAGGGACTTTAGAATCATGAAAGACGTTATGCTGCACATAAAAATTCATCGCTCCGTTTTACGAAGTCAGCTCCGCTGGAATGTGGATGTGTCGCTTAATGCTGGCGTCTGTCATCGCCTTGCGGCACCCAACGGGGCCGGGAAAACAAGTTTTCTCGAGGAACTCAAGCTTCATTGGTCAAAACTTTTTCCGACCCAGTTACTTGGATTTAGCGATCAGGCACCCTTGGTCCCCTTCCAGGATCTCACGGTGGAAGCGGTGATGGAT